>URPS01000008.1 GCA_900549855.1 uncultured bacterium
AGCTTCTTGCTGATTTCTAAAAAAACAATTCATAATAATTATATATTACCAAAAACAAGATTTTAATGTTTAAAAAAGAAATATATATACTCAGACTAAGTGAAGATAACATGTTGACAAACATACAAATATAGTAAATAATATAAAATAGTAGGGGGAAGTCCCCAACAGTATCGCTAAACACATGCTGAGGACTTCACTTAGTACCCTATAGCTTTACTTTTAATGCTATTACTACAATTGCAAATGCTAGTAATAGCATTATTATTTTGTTAAGCATTATATCACCTCCCTTCCAACCAATATCCTTAGTACTCGTGTGTTGAAAGTGGT
The DNA here is from genome assembly GCA_900549855.1 of uncultured bacterium. Lineage (GTDB taxonomy): Bacteria > Cyanobacteriota > Vampirovibrionia > Gastranaerophilales > Gastranaerophilaceae > CAG-196. Next base: position 334 of record URPS01000008.1, read on the forward strand.
GGGATGGTACTTGCACCCTGTTATCACTAAGCATTTGATTAGTAATAACAACTTTATATTAAACAAATTTTAATAAATTGTCAATTTAATAGACAACAAATAGTTTAAAATCTATTTAAAAAACTGTTTCAAATATTGTCCGGTAAAAGATTTTTGGTTCTTTGCAACTTCTCTTGGTGTTCCGCAAGCCACAACTTCGCCACCAAAATTTCCACCTTCCGGACCTAAATCAATTATGTAATCCGCAATTTTGATTAAATCCAAATTATGTTCAATTATCAAAATCGTATTTCCGTTATCAGCTAACTTTTGAATAATCTTAATCAATTTATCCAAATCGTGCCAATGCAAACCAACAGACGGCTCATCAAGTAAATAAAGAGTTTTGCCGGTTGCACGTTTATTAAGTTCAGAAGCAAGTTTTATTCTTTGGGCTTCACCGCCTGATAGCGTTGTTGCACTTTGTCCAAGCTTAATGTAATCCAATCCGACATCATTGAGAGTTTTTAGCTTATTTGCAATTTGCGGAATATTTTCAAAGAATTCATAAGCTTCCTTTACACTCATCTCCAAAACATCAGCAATCGTTTTGCCTTTATACTTTACTTCCAATGTTTCGTTATTATAACGTTTTCCCTTGCAAACATCACATTTTACATAAACATCTGACAAGAAGTTCATTTCAATTTTCAAAACACCATCACCGGAACAGGCTTCACATCTTCCGCCTTTTACGTTAAAACTAAACCGCCCAGGTTTGTAACCACGCATTTTTGCTTCATTTGTCTTTGCATAAAGTTCCCGAATCGGCGTAAATACATCTGTATAAGTTGCAGGATTAGAACGTGGAGTTCTACCAATCGGTGATTGATCAATATCAATAATCTTGTCTAAATTTTCAAACCCCAAGATTTCATCCACACCTTGTGGCTTAGGCTTGTTTCCACGCAATTTATGAACAGCGTATTCATAAATCAAATCTTGCATAAGTGTTGATTTACCGGAACCTGAAACACCGGTTAAGACAACAATTTTGCCTAATGGAATATCAATATCTATATTTTTTAGATTATTTAAATGAGCATTTCTGACTTGCAAATAATTGCCATTGCCTTCCCTAATCGTATCCGGAATAGGAATATTATATTCTCCGCTCAAATACTTGCCCGTAATAGACTCCGGAGCTGCAATAATATCCTCTACAGAGCCTTGAGCAATAACATTACCGCCATTCACTCCGGCTTTTGGACCAATATCAACAATATAATCGGCATTTCTGATTGTATCTTCATCATGTTCAACTACAATCAAAGAATTGCCCATATTTCGAAGTTTCATCAGAGTTTTAATCAATCTGTCGTTATCTCGCTGGTGTAACCCGATTGAAGGTTCATCAAGAACATACAAGACACCGGAAAGTCCGCTGCCGATTTGAGTCGCTAACCGAATTCTTTGAGCTTCACCGCCGGATAAAGTTCCGGAAGTTCTTGCTAAGTTCAAATAGTTCAAACCTACGTCGCAAAGGAATTTTAACCTTGCACGAACTTCTTCCAAAACCTGCTTTGCAATTTTCATCTGAAAATCGGTTAAAGTCAAATAAAGTTCGCTCACAAATTCATAGGCTTTATCTACAGGCATCAAACAAAGTTCGTGAATATTCACTCCGTTAATTCTTACTGCAAGCGGAAACGGTTTAAGTCTTGCGCCGCCGCACTTTTCGCAAGGAGTTGTAACCATGTATTTTTCAATTTCAGCTTTCCAATATTCACTTTCAACATTATAATGTTTCATCAAAAATGGAATGACACCGATAAATTTCTGCAAAGTTGTTCTATAACGTTTACTTCCGAATTCTCTTATTCTCATTGGAATACGTTCATCTGAGCCATATAGAATTATGCTCTGAATTTCTTCTGATAAATCTTTAAATGGAATATCCAAATCAATATGATAAGCCGCACTCACAGCTTTAATTACGTCATCATAATATCCTGTAGAAGACTTACTCCAAGGATAAATTGCACCTTCATTAATTGACTTTGTTTTATCCGGCACAACCAAATCGGGATCAATCTTAAAATCGACACCAATTCCACCGCACTTATCACAAGCGCCATAAGGAGCATTGAATGAAAAAATACGTGGAGTGAGTTCTTCAAAACTCAAATTACAATCTGGACAAGCGAGTTTTTCGCTATAAATTATTTCTTCTTTACCGACCACATCAATAAGTGTTAATCCATCAGCCTTTTGCAATGCTATCTGAACACTGTCAGCAATTCTGGAACGAGCTTCCGGCTTAACGACCACACGGTCAACTACGACAGAAATATTATGAACCTTTGTTTTAGCCAACTTAATTTCGTCTTCATCAAGATTGTAGACTTCGCCATCAACTTTAACTCTCACAAACCCTTCTTGACGCAACTCTTCAAATAAAGATTGATATTCTCCCTTTTTGCCTTTTACAATCGGAGCAAGAATTTGAATTTTTGTTCCAACTTCAAGCTTAAGAATGCTTGAAACAATTTCATCAATCGTTTGCGGCTTTATTGGTTTTCCACACTTTGGACAATATGGCGTTCCAATTCTTGCATACAAAAGCCTTAAGTAATCATAAATTTCTGTAACAGTTCCAACAGTAGAGCGAGGATTATTGCTGGTTGATTTTTGGTCAATAGAAATTGCAGGAGTAAGTCCATCAATGTAATCGACATCCGGCTTATCCATTTGTCCTAAAAATTGTCTTGCATAAGTTGAAAGACTTTCGATATAACGTCTTTGACCTTCTGCAAAAATTGTATCAAAAGCAAGCGAACTTTTTCCGGAACCGGATACACCGGTAAACACCACAAGTTCGTTCTTTGGAATTTCCAAAGACACGTTTTTCAAATTATGTTCTCTCGCACCCTTTATTACAATCTTATCTGTCATACCAGAATTATAACACTAAGATTTACGCAAGCCAAATGTAGTTTGATATTATCTGGTAATCAGCCCCCACCCTAGCCCTCCCCCGAGGAGAGGGAATGACCGCCACTTGTTTTCATGACTTTGAATAAAAATATTTATATAAATTTAAAAACTAGTAGTAAAAAAGTAAGCTTGGAGCTTCCCCTCCCTTTATAGGGGAGGTACAGACACTTCTAAAACTTAATTCTCGCCCGCAACATCCATTGAGCGGGAGAGATGTCACGTTAGTGACAGAGAGGGAAGGGTGGGAGCTAATTCTGAAAAAGCTTTCATATAATTAATATTCATAACAATAAGTTTGGCGCATCCCCTCCCTTTATAGGGGGAGGGCTAGGGTGGGGGCTAATTTAATCCCCCAATTCAAGCAAAATAATTTTATAAACACCATCGATAATTATTAAGTTTTGTAACAGATTTATGCCTTAGTGAAATCACATATTTTTTAAATACTTTATATATATGTAAGATAAATATAAGGCGTAAGAAGATGGCTAATACAGCAGCATTATTAGGAACATTATTAAATACTAAAGCAGACATTAACTACTACACTCAACAACAAATTTATTGGAGTGGTAAGTATGAAGCTAATAGCGCTAAACTTGAAAAACAAGTTAAGTATGAAGAAAAATGGGAAAGCGCTTATGATTCTGCTATTGATAATACCAAAGATTTAACTGCTGGTGGTTATACAGTAAAATCCGGTAACCAAAATAAGCAAGTGGCTGATGCTTACGCTCACGCTAAAGTTAAACAATATAACGAAGAATTATCATTAGAACTTGCAGAAATGGATATTGAATACGATACAATGCAAACAATGTATGAAGCTATGTTGGAACAATTAAGAGCACAAAAAGATTCCGAAAACACAGCGGTACAAAACGCAGCTCAAGATACAGGCTTGTTACAATCATAAAGCTAAGCTCGGCAGATTTTATCTGTATACTTTTGAAGCATTATACATTAGAGAAGCAATCGTCATTGGACCGACTCCCCCAGGGACAGGCGATATATATTTTACACTTGGTGATACGATATCAAAATCAACATCACCGGTAAGCTTGCCGTTGGCATCTCTGAATATGCCAACATCAACGATAACAGAATTTTTATTACCCATCTTACATCTTACAACTTTTTTTCCAACCGCAGATATCAAAATATCAGCGGTTTTTATTTTGCTTTCAATATCTTTTGTGTAAGAATGGCATACTGTTACTGTTGCATTTCTATTCAAAAGCATTTGCGCCATAGGACGACCTACAATATTGGAACGACCAATAACAACAGCATCTGCGCCACTTACCGGAATATTATATTCATCCAAAAGCATTAAAATTCCTTGCGGAGTAGCCGGATAAAAGTATGGTTCTAAACCAATTGCCAACTTACCAACATTTTCTGGAGAAAAACCATCTACATCTTTCTTTGGAGAAATTGCCATTATAACTTTATTTTTATCAATATGGTTAGGCAGCGGAAGCTGAACCAAAATTCCTGTTACATCATTATCTTCGTTTAAATCCTTTATAATTGAAAGCAACTTATCTTCAGTAGTATTTTCTTCCAATTCAATAATCGTAGATTTTATACCAACTTTTTCTGCAGCTAATTTTTTATTGCGAACATAAATTTTACTTGCAGGATTTTCCCCAACAAGAACAACAACAAGATGAGGTTTTACACTAAATTGTGCAACACGCTCTTTTACTTTATCTAAGACTTTTAAAGAAACAGCTTTTCCATCCAAAATCATTTTAGCTATTCTCCTGTGGCAAATTCAGTCTAAAATAGAATTCATTAACAGCATTTTTAACATTTTCTGACACTCTATCAATTTTACCGGATGACAAAGTTTCATCAAATTGAACTGTACCTAAAACATCAATTTCTGATTCTGCCAAATTAGCCGCAATCTCATTCATATCTTCATCTTTAACTTTGTTCAATACAATACCTAATTGACCACCAGCAGCGTATTTTGCAGAAAATTCGGCTATACGTTTTGCCAGATTAATCGAATCAATTGTCGGATTAGTTATAATCAAAGCCAAATCAATATCAGTATCAACAAGTTGGTTCAAATATTTTAAATCGAATTCGCAATCAAAAATAACAAAATCATATCTTTCAATCAAACGTTGACAAGCATCATTAATTTGAGCTGTTATCGGGCACCTGCAATCTTTTGCGCCTACAAACCAAGAAACAATAATATCTACATTATCATTCAGCGGTACCAAAATATCTTCCATTGCCCATTCTATATATTCGTGTTTAGTCATTCCTTCCGGAATACCGGTTTTGTACTCGTGTTTGCCGCTTCTAATACCATAAATGGTATTTCTTATATCAAGTCCGAAAGAATGAGCCAATTCACTCGTTAAATCATTGTCAAATAATAAAATAGATTTCGTCGGGAATTTTTCTTGTAAAATTTTCAACATAGCTTTAGTGATAGTTGTTTTACCACTTCCGCTTTTTCCTGTAATTGCAATTTTTTTAGTCAAACCAAACCTCTTAAAATAAATTTATATACAAATTTTATCATAAAAATACCGTATAACAAAACAAGGCAGCTAACAAACAAATGACAACTGCCTTGATATATTTCAAGATTAAGTTTAAAAATTATCAATACTAAAATTTATCAAACAAGTCCTTCTTTTACGGCTTTTACAGCAGCTTGAACTCTATCATTTACACACATCTTTTGCAAAATTGAGCAAACATGAGCTTTTGCAGTATGAACACTAACTATCAATTCTTTTGCAATCTCTGTATTACTTTTACCTTCAACAAGATGCTTAAGAACTTCATACTCACGTTCTGTCAAAGGTACACGACCTTCATCAGCAGTTTTGTCTTTTAAGATACCAATAGTTTCTTGTTTTGGGAACGAATCTAAAACTTTTCTTGCAATAACTGGGTCAAGCCAGCAAACTCCATTATTTACATCTCTAATAACATCAGCTAATTTAGAAGGATCGATATCTTTCAAGCAATAAGCCATAGCGCCGGATGATAAAGCTGCAATTACTTCTTCTTCTCTATCATGAGAAGTTAGAGCAATAACCTTGATATCTTTATTCATTTCCTTAACCTTAACAGTCGCTTCTATTCCGTTCATACCTGCAAGACCTAAGTCCATAAGTACAATATCCGGTGAATATTGAGCAATCAGTTTAAGCCCGTCGAGAGCATTATCGCTTTCTGCAACAACTTTTATATCTTCATTGGAATTTAATGCACATCTCAAACCCACTCTTGTTAATTTAAAATCTTCAATAATAATTACACTTATTGTTTTCTTCTCTGTTCCTACCGCTGTTGTCATAAAAATATCCTCCTATCGGGCTTACACCCTGCTATTATATTAAATAATAGACACATTGTGCAGTATATTACCCGATTTACTTATATTTAATTTACATTAATTATAAAGAAAACATATTTAATAAAATTATACGTAATCATTAATCAAATCAACAACTTCGCATACAGAGTAATTTTCTGTTGTCACAAAGAGCGTTTTTCCAGTTTTTTCTTTTACATAATCCAGAGAATTACCGTCTAAAAATAAGTTTGTATATGGTTTAAGCATTATAGACGGAACTACAATATAATCCGCTTCAACATCTTTTATAGAATTAATCAAATCTTCTGATGTTATTAACCCCGCAACAGTTATATTCTTTCCCCAATAAGTTGATTTTACAGGGTTTACAATTGTTGTAAGATTTTTTATTTTGTTTAGTCCGGCAGAAATATGTTCAAATGCAGATTTTGCAGCAACCGAACATGCAAAACATATCGTTAAAGGTTCAGCGAGTTCTTCCGGTAGCTCCATTGTGTCAAAATCATCCATTATAGTTCTCAAAGAACCAACACCATCATCAAGTTGTGAAAAATTACCATAATAATCAGAATCAGGGATACTTTCACCTGCTAAAAGAAAAAATTCATCAGAACAAGTTGCCTTTGGATATTTAGATGCAATTTCTATTGTTTTTTTAGCAATCTCACTATCAACAGTTTTTAATTCATCTGCCCTAAATTGCGTAATTCCAACTGGCACAATTGCAATTGATAACACAGCATCGCCTAAAGACGACAAATCCTTTAGCGTCCTATCTAATTCTGCACCATCATTATACCCTGGGCAAAGAACTATTTGAGTATGAAAAGGAATTTCGTTATCCTTAAACCATCTCAAATTATCCATGATTTTTGCTGCATTTGGATTTCTCAGCATTTTTGCACGTAATTCAGGATTAGTTGTATGAACAGAAACATAAAACGGACCAAGATGTAGTCTTGAAATACGATCTCTATCTTTATCATTTAGATTTGTAGTCGTAATATAAGTACCTTGCAGATAGGATAGCCTATAATCATCATCCTTTATGTAAAGAGTTTTTCTTAGTCCTTTTGGCTGCTGTGCCACAAAGCAAAAAATACAATTATTTAAACAAGGTTTAACTCTATCAAAGACAGCACTTTCAAAAACAATACCCAAATCTTCATCAAAATCTTTTTCCAGTTCAATTTCTTCAATTTCGCCATTTTTTTTCTGAATTTCCACTGTAATTAATTCATTTTTGCAAAGATAATTGTAATCAATCATATCCTGTAATTTTTCACCATCAATTGAGAGCAAAATATCGCCGGTTTCTATTTCTAATTCTTCCGCTATAGAATCCGCTAAAACTGAACTAACGACTGCCGGCATTAGCAAACCCCTCCACTAGAGAAATGAAATTTTTGTATTCACAAGTTAAATTATCAAAAACCATACTTGGGAAATAGGAAAGTTCTTTTGTTTTTACAAGATTTTTGGTATCAATCAATATACTTTCAGCCTTTGTTTTCAAACGCTTAAACATAATTAATTGTTCTTCATTATTCAATACACCCGCACATGCTAGTTTAATTCTAGCTGAAGTCAAGAATTGAATTGGATTTTCTAAAGGCGGTGCTACTAAAAGTCGCTTTAATTCTTCAATTCCATCATTTGTTATGGAATAATAAATTGAAGGACGACCACCACTCGACATAGTTTTCTGTGATTTTATAAAACCGGACTCAAGAAGTCTGGATAAAGCTGGCTTTATTGTTCCATAACTCGGGGTTGTCAGAACGGAGAATTTACTTCTGATTTCTTTAGATACTCCGTACATTGTTAGAACTTTTCGGCTTAGTTCAAATAAAATTAATAACTCTATCACTTGTTAATAAAACCTCTATCCTTCATTCCTGATTAAAGAGATAAATTCATGTGTTAATTTATCACTCCATTTTTTGTTACTTTCTTCCCTGATTAAATCAAGAGCCTCTTTTTCAGACATAGCCTCTCTGTATGGTCGATTTTCTAATAATGCAAAATAAGAGTCAATTATCAAAATAATTTGTGACTCAATTGGTATTTCTTCTCCCGCTATTTTAGCCGGATAACCTGAACCATTCCAGTTTTCGTGATGTTTTTCAATAATTGGAAGAACATCAACTACATTGGAGATTGGACGCAAGATTTCTCTTGCAGCCAGCAGTGGATGTTTTTTTATAGAATCTTTTTCTGCTTCGGTTAAAGGTTCTTTTTTTCTCAAAACTTCTTTCGGTAGCATTGTATTGCCGATATCATAAAGTAAAATCGCTATTTTTAATTTGTCAATTTCGTCTTTTGTTAAGTCAAAACGCTTTGCAAGAAGTGTCGCTAGTTCTACCTTCTGCTTCACACTGCCTTCAATATGTTCCGGATTATATGTGCTAACAAGAGCGTCTGCCACTTGATACAACTTCGTATTATTAGTGCTCATATCTTGTAATTTACAGGTTAAAAGCCTAGAAGTTTTGTCATCAATCGGAATTCTATGTTTTGTTAAAATATCAACAAATGTATTTACCGCAATTTCTTGCCAAGAAGTTTCATAATCAGGACGAGCTATCGTCACCCTATTTCTTCCGTTGCGCTTTGATTCATACATCGCTCTATCAGCCAATTCCAGCAAATCTTCGATATCTTCTGAATGCTCTAAATAGGTTGCGACACCCAAACTAGCGGTAATATGTCCGATTTTCTCCAATTCAACCGCTGCAATTGCCTTTCTAATACGTTCCGCAGCAATACAGCCACCTGCAGAATCAACCCCAGGAAGGAGCAAATTAAATTCCTCACCACCCATTCTTGCAGCTATATCAATTGAACGGGCATTATTCTTAAGTACTTGTGCAATGGCTTTAATTGCAATATCGCCGTAATTATGCCCATATGTATCATTTATCTGTTTTAAATGATCTAAATCCAATCCAATCACAGTAAACTTCTGATTTTGTCGTTCCGCACGCTCTGCTTCTTTTTTTATGTATTCTTCAAAATAGCGCCTATTGTATAGCCCTGTCATACCATCTGTTATAGCTTGTTCTTTTACTGCTTGGAATAAATCAGCAATAGTGATTGCAAGTTCAATCTGTTTTGCAAAAAGATTTAAAAAATTCAATTCACTATCACTAATACTTTCTCTTGATGAAAACACTATTAAAGAGCCAAAATGCGTATGTTTAGACATTAAAGGCACAAGTATATAAGATTTCATCTTGGCATCTTTAAGAAAGGTTCTAACCCTGTCTTCGTTTAATTCAGGCATAAAACCTTTTGTTAATTCCACAATATTAGTTGATTGAAATATTTGATTATTCTTTATAGAATCTTTTATTTCATTAATATTAGGGAATTGCATTCTATATTCTGAAACGTCACAGCGAAATCTTTGCAAAAACATATTGTTTAATTTCTCACTCGAAGACGCTACAATCTGCAGGTATTCACCTTCATTATCAGCTTTTTGTTTCACAATAAAACTGCATAAATATCCAAGTTCACCTTGCAAACTATTTACAATAGCATTCAAAACACTAGATAGTGGCTTAGAAGAATTCATCATATCCCAAATATGCTGTAAAGTGAGCATTTGGCGATTTGCCCTATCAAGTTCACGAGTCCTATCTGCAATTTCCGCTTCCAATTTTGCATTAATTTCATATACTTCAAGCAACGACTGCTTGCCAGTATAAACAGTTGATTCAACTTGATCTAATTGATTTTTAAAATTTCTTATGCTATCAAAGAAACCCACTTGTGTATTCCTCTAATTCCACGCTACCTTTAAAGTATAGCACATTTTGAATAGAAATAAAACTATATTAAATATATCACCATCAATTGACAACCATTAGTTTACAAGTTATAATATAAATATGATTAAATCATTTAAACACAAAGGACTTGAAGATTTTTACTCTACAGGTACAACTAAAGGCATTCAAGCTATACACGCAAAACGTCTAAGACAAATTCTTTTAATACTTGATGCTATGACATCTACAGATGATTTGAAATTACCATCGTTACGTTTTCACAAACTAAAAGGAGATATGTCAAATTTATGTTCAATTACAGTACAAGCGAACTGGCGAATAACATTTAAGTTCGACGAAAAATCACAAGATGTTTTTATTGTTGATTATCAAGATTATCACTAAAAAGGAGTATTTTATGAAAATGTTTAACCCACCACATCCAGGTGAAATTCTAAAAGATTTATATTTACCTGATTACAAATTAACAGTTACAGCATTTGCTTTAAAAATAGGTGTATCTAGAACAACTGCTTCTGAATTAGTAAATTGTAAAAATGGTATAACTGCAGAAATGGCTCTCAAACTCGCCAAGGCGTTTGGCACATCCCCTGAGCTATGGCTTAATATGCAGCAAGAATACGACCTTTGGCAAGCACGCCAACGTGTAAATTTAGATAATGTCGAGGTAATAGCTTTATAGATAAACCCTCCTCGATGGGATTCGAACCCATGATCTTAGGCTTCGGAGACCTACACTCTATCCAACTGAGCTACGAGGAGTTATTATTTAGTTTATCATAAATTTTTCCGATTATAATAGCAAATTTAATTTTTACAAGTTTTGTTAGTAGTACCGGAGGTCATATGAAAATAATTTCTGTACAACCAACCTATACAAGATTTACCAACACTTTCAAAAAAAATAGCATTGCACAAGAGGAACGCAATATTGAAAATCAAAAACATGACTTAGACAATGAAACGAACCGTATAAGCCAAGAGAAACGTGAACTAAATCTTGAGATGACCAAGATTCGAGAACAGTCCCACGAACTCGACAACAATCTCCGTGATATAAGAGCACAAAAACATGAATTAGATACTGAATTAGAAAAACTCCAAAAGGAGTATTAATTACATATCTAATCCAAGATCTAACGTAGGTGCTTTGGCTACAATGGCACTTGAAGAAATAATGTCAACACCTGTTGAAGCTATATCTCTTACCGTATTTAAGTTAACATTTCCACTCGCTTCAACAATAGCTTTGCCATCAATAAGTTTTACACCTTCCCTCATCATATCAAGGCTCATATTATCAAGCATAATTATATCAACTTCACAAGCCAATGCCTCTTTTACTTGTTCCAAAGTATCGCATTCAACTTCTATTTTATGCGCATGAGAAATATGTTTTTTTAACCTATTTACAGCGTTAGTTAATGAACCTGAGAACTTAATGTGATTATCTTTAATCATTGCACAATCTGCAAGATTAAATCTATGCAAGCTGCCACCGCCTGTTTTTACTGAATACTTTTCAAAAGCTCTAAATCCTGGAGTAGTTTTTCTTGTATCAACAATCTTTGCATGATATTCACCAACAGCTTTTTGGTATTTATTAGTTTCAGTTGCAATACCACTCATTCTTTGTACATAATTTAATGCCGTTCTTTCACCCATAAGAATATATCTTGCAGGACCATCTATATCAGCGATTTTATCTCCTTTTTTAATCACATCACCATCATTAAAATAAAATTTGAGGTTTACTTTTGGAGAAAGAATCTTAAATACCGTTTCAAAAACTTCTTTACCGCAGAATATTCCATCAACACGAGAATTCAAGACACAACTCATTGTATCATCTTCCGTAGTTAAATAATCTGTTGTAATATCACCAAAGCCAATATCTTCCTGCAAAGCAGCTTTAACGTGTTCTTCTATAAAAAATCTATTTAACATACTCTAACTCCTCTTTTTCAGTTTTTATTATATTTGAATGTCTTGCAACAGAATCTTTATTTTTGTAATCAGAACGGCAATGCGCTCCTCTTGATTCTTTTCTATCAAGCGCAGCTTCGATAATAAGACCGGCAACTGTAAGCATATTTCTGAATTCATATTCATCTTGATTTAAGCATTTTCTTGTGCGCTTAAAGCTATTTTTCAACTCCTCAAGCTTATTTTGCGCTTGTTTTAAAGATTGTTCTGAGCGTATAATACCGGCACCGTTCCACATAATATCTTTTAATTTTGACTTCATTAACGGTATATCAAAATCTAAATCACTAATTGGTTGTGAATACACATCTATTGTTTTTCTTATATTATCATCAATTTTCTTAGGAGTGCTCAAATTTGCAAAAGACAAATAGTCCGCTAATTCATACGCACAAACAACACACTCCAAAAGAGAATTGCTTGCAAGTCTGTTTGCACCATGCAGGCCGGTTGAAGCACACTCTCCAATTGCATATAATCCCCTTAATGAAGTTCTGCCTTCGACCGTTGCTTTTATCCCGCCCATACTATAATGCGCAGCAGGCGCAACCGGTATAGGTTTTTTTGAAATATCTATACCACACGAATCACATCTTTTTGATATAGTTGGAAATCTCTTGAACAATTTTACCGAATCTATCATTGATGCATTCAAGAATACATTATTCTTATGCTCTTCACTCATTTCATTAAATATAGCTCTGGTTACAATATCACGAGGAGCAAGTTCACGCTTATCATGATATTTTGACATAAATTCATTACCATGATTATTTACTAACTTAGCACCTTCACCACGAACTGCTTCTGAAATCAAAAATCTATCTTTACTATCAGGACTCAATGCTAAAGCCGTTGGATGGAATTGAACAAATTCTATATCTTGAATAATTGCTCCTGCGTTGTATGCTAAATCAATTCCATCACCTGTAGCTCCATCCGGATTTGTAGTGTATTTATATAATTGTCCCAATCCACCTGTTGCAAGAACCAGAGCAGAAGTGTAAACAATTTCGTGCTCTCCTGTTAATTCATTATAAACTATAACACCTTTACATTCTTGGTCAGAATCAACGATAGCTTCTACTGCTATAGAATTTTGGGCAACTGTAATATTTTCATCTTCATTAACTCGTCTGCACAAAGCTTCTGTAATGCCTTTACCGGTAGCATCACCTCCGGCATGAAGAATTCTTCTCATGCTATGAGCAGCTTCTAGAGTAAATGTTAAATTTCCGTTTGAATCTTTATCAAAATTAACACCGCAATCCATCAAGTCGTTAACTACTTCATCGGATGCTTGAGAAATATATTCTACTGCTGATACGTCATTTAATCCGGCACCGGCATTAAGAGTATCATTAACATGACTTTCTACTGTATCTGCAGGATTTTGATGTAATACACCAACAATACCACCCTGAGCATACATTGAATTACTTTCGCCCAAATTAGACTTCGTTAGAAGTAGAATCCCATCCGGAAGTTCTATTTGCTGCGAAATTTTTAGTGCCGAATACAAACCTGCTGCTCCGCTGCCTATAACTACTACAGAATACTCTGAATACTTCATACTATAATGCTCCGCTTGCCATTTACATTTCAATTATTATTTTAAAACAAACAAGCAAAAGAAAGTATAAATTAAATATAAAGATTTAACGTATATTAAGGGCTAAAATTTTAGGTTCAAGTGTTTCTTCTATAATAGAAGCTTCAATATCTATATTAGGGGAGTAATTTTTTGCCATTTTAATATCATCATTATACCCTGCAAAATCACCCATAGCCTTTTTAATCTTAGCTCTGTCTACATACGCTCTTGGGTTACCACTATTTCTATCTATTGCTAAATCCCAAGCTTTTAGTGCTAAATCAGGCCTATCAACTGAATTATAGATATCTGCAATACAAGCAAAACCTGCATAAGCACTACCATCTTGATTTAAAATACTATTACAATAAGACATTGCCTCTCTATATTTACCCAAAGACTTGAAAAGCATTGCTACTTTTAAATAATCATTAAAATAAATTTGACCTGATTTTATAAAATCATCCAACGCTCCCTTTTTATCTCCTTTATAAAGCTTTATTTCAGCTCTATCTTTATACAATGATTTTAATTCATCATCAGGTGCATATTTTGGCAATGCATCAATAGCTTTGTTCATTTCTTTTAATGCATCATCTTTTGTAGGATACATTTTAGCTAAATACACAGCATTATTACGATGATGTAAGTATTCATTGGTAGATGAAGGTTTCACAATCTTAGCAATCGCATACTTTACATTATCACCCCAGAAACAGATTTGCAAAAATTTATTTCCAGGAGGGCTGCAAAACCATGCCACTAATAAAAATGCAACTATAATACTAACAAGAATTTTAGTATCATCTCTACGTGTATTTGATATATAATTTACTTTCTTTTTAGACATTCGCTCTTTCTACTTTGTATACTATTATTTTATAACATTTTTGTATAAAAATAAAGATATTTTTTAAATTTTAAAAATTTTTTTTAACTCTGATATTTCGGAATATTTACAATTATTTACCAGATTTTTAAGTACCTGCGTAGCTTTCGGAGCTAATTCATTGGAACATTTATTATCTACAAAGAATAATTCAAAAAATCGTGCCCACAATTCAGATGGCTGATTATAGTAATTGTTAAGCTTTCTGATTTTAGTATTAATCCTTGCTTGCTTACGTTGCAATGACTTCATTTTTATATAATAAATCTGTTCGTTTGATAAATATTCAAAGTCATGCTCAACATTTTGAACTGTATAAATTTTACCAAAATACTTTATGCAATCATATTTAAGCAAATATTTTGCAGGAAGTTTGATACCCTTTTCTAAAGGTTTAAAACCTGTTGTCTTTTTAACATCTGGATATTGTTGAGAAATTTTATCAAATAACATGTTTATTTCTTTTGCAGCCTCAGACTTCATGTTAAACAAAGTTTTTGCAAACTCTTTTGGAACATTCTGAACAGTTACGTTAATCAATTCTTCTTTTATATCGCCAGAAAAATCATCAAATATAAAATCGAGGGATTTTAAGGATGAATCGTATTTATAATGAATATAATGAGCATATTCATGCAACAAAGTAGAAAGAGTTGCATTATCGTCAATATTCTTTGAAATATCAATTCTATAAGAGCCAACTCCTCTATTCAAAAAGAAACCTTTATTTCCTCTAGCTTTAGTTTTTCCTATATTTACAACAACACCTAGCGATTCAATATAATTTTTTAACGCTATGATGATGTTTCTTTTATCATCCATTTCAAGTAATCTTCACTGCAATCTACAATTGGTAACGCTATAATTTCCGGAACAGTATAAGGGTGAGCATCTTCAATCACCAACTTAATTTTTCCATAATTTGAGCGTCGTGTCTTAATCATCATCAAGACTTCTTTTTCTTCACAGATATCACCATCCCAAGAAAATACAGACTGAACTTTATCTACCATGCTAACACATGCTGCTAATTTATGTTTTAGCAGAATTTTGGTAATATCTTTTGCCAATTTTTTATCCGGCACTGTACAATAAATAACTATAATATCCATCATATCTCCTTTTATACATTAAAAATTTTATTTGGATTTAAAATATTTTTAGGGTCAAAAACAAGTTTGATTTCACGCATTTTATCTATTGCATTTGATTCAACCAAACCTTCCAAGTACGAAAGTTTCTCAATACCAACACCATGTTCTGCTGAAATTGTTCCGCCAAGAGCTATAACCAGTTCATAAATTTCACCCTTTGCTTGTTGATAATTTTTAAACTGCTTATCATCACTCAAATCCAACGCAACTTGGGGATGTAAATTACCATCACCAAGATGTCCGACCATACATACTTGCAAATTATATTTATTACAAATATCACGACATCCACTAATCATTTGTGTAATTTTTGAGCGAGGTACGATTATATCATCAGAAAGTACATCCGGTGCTAATTGAGCCGTTGCGGCAAAACTTGCTCTTCTTGCAGTCCAAACTTCTTCTTTTTGTTCTTCTGTTTTAGCGATTTCTATATGCTTTGCTCCAGAAGAATTTAATGCTGAAAGTACATTTTCTTGTTGATAATCCATTGAAACTTCAAACCCATCAATATTAATCAAAAGCATAGCTTCCATGTTTGTTTTAAGTCCGCAATGTCTAAAATTTTCAACAGTTGTAATAGAATTCTTATCCATAAAATCAATTGTTGATGGAAATATTTTGGCTTTCAGAATACTATTTACACCCTTAACAGCATTCTCAATAGAAGAATAATAAGCTAATATTGTTCTTTCTGATTGTGGTTTTGGAATAAGTTTTAATTCTGCTTCTACAACAATGGCAAGAGTTCCTTCACTACCAATTATTAGCTGGTTCAAATGATACCCTACAGCGTCCTTAATAGTTCTAGCTCCAAATTTCATCACAGAACCATCAGCTAAAACTACAGTCAAGCTAAGTATATAATCTTTAGTCGTGCCATACTTGAACCCCATTGCTCCGCCTGAAGATTGTGCAATGCTGCCTCCGATAGTAGAAACCTTGTAGTTTGAAGGATCTGGAGGATAGAATAATCCTTCTGACACGGCAAGTTTCTTTATATCATCCAGCACCACCCCCGGCTGAACTGTCATAGTCATATCAGTCGGATTAAACTCTAAGATTCGGTTCATCTTAGTAAAGTTCAATACAATTCCGCCTTTAGGACATGTACAAGCACCAACCATGTTAGTACCGGCTCCACGAGAAATAACTGGAATATTGTTTTCATTTGCATATTTTAAAATTTTTTGAACATCTTCAATCGATTCTGGAAAAATAACAACATCCGGTTTTTCCAAATTCCGATTTGTATTAGCAGAATCTTCAGCATAACAATATAACTCTGCACTGTCTGTCAGAATTTCGTTATTAACGGTTTTTTTTAAATTATCTATATCATTTTTCAACAACATGAGATGCTATTTTTTCAATACTTTTATTTAACTTCGCTATTTGTCTATCCATACCACCGACTTTTTTAGTCAATTGAGCAGTATCTTTTGTGTCAACCTTTGACATTACATCTTCCAATTTTTGTTCTAATGATTGAATTTTATTTTGTTGTTCAGCCATTCTACTGTCAATTGCCACAAGGAATCTATTCAATGTATCTTCCATCGGTGACATATCAATTTTATTATTTTTATTACTTATTGTAGATTCTACAATCATTCTGTCAAGCTTCGCTTCTAAAGATGAAATCTTTTTAGCTTGCTTGTCAAATACATTACTCAAAGCTTCAATTAGTTCATTGCTTTCAGAATTATCTTCAGCTTCAGCTTTTAAATCCTCAAGCATAACCTTGATTTGTCCGATATCGTCAAGTGTTTCAACTTTATCAGAAATTGAAGTAATTTGAGCACCGGCATTATCAACCCATTCAGCAAGGTATTCAAACACTTGATTAAATACTTGATTTGTTTTAGCACCATTTTGAATCATTGAGTTTATTGCGCCCAATTTATTATCAATTCTTTCAATGCCCACCTCTTGTGAGAAGTTGCGAGTTCTTTCATCCAAATCATTTATCACTAATTTGAAATCTTGAAGATTTTCTTGCAACGTCTTATATGATTCATCAGACGCTAAAATTAATTTATTAGTTCTTGTGCTAATGCTTACAATATCTTCACTCAAAGCTTCAAAATCTTTTTTGAATTCTTCACTATCAAAACTTGGAAATTCATTTTTAAGTGATTCAACCAACTTATAAACATCATTTGTTGAGTTTACGAGTTGTTCCAATTCTTTTGACTTATTGCTATCTTTAATTTCGTTCAAAGTCAATCGCAAATTAGCAATATCAGACTCTAAATCTTGCAAGCTGTAAACATAATCGATATCACCGCTAGAAGAAATTATTGATGTAATCTTTTCATTTATTAAATCAATATCTTCTTTTAAAGTATCTACTTTATTGTCAACAACAGAAAGATTATCTTTGATATTTTCAACATCGTCAACAGTTGTAACAATGTGACTTAAGATTGTTATCAATTCTGAATGTTTTTCTTGTATAAAATCAAGAATTTCTTCTTGTTCAGCTACAAATGAAATTTGGTTAAATATATTTAAGAACTGAGTAATGATGTCAGTTTTCAATTCAACAAGCTCTTTTCCGATATTATTCTCTGAATTTTCAAGTTTTTCGCTTAGGTTTGAAACAGATTGCATTACACTATATTTAACAAGAGTATTCATCTCTGTTAATTCCGGCAAATTAGCACAACACAGTTCGCTAATGTCTTCCAAGTAACCCATTTGTTCTTTAACAAGTTCTTCTATTCCACCAACTTGCTTATTAATAGAAGCTTGGAATGCTTCATCAAAAGACTTATTAGAAATTTGAGCTTTCAAATCTTCAAAACTTTGATTCAATTCATCAATAAATCCGGTGATTCCATTAAGGCTTGTTAAAATTGATTTATTAATTTCATCTTTTGACTTAACAAACTCGGAAACCATATTCGCTACAGAACCTTGAATTGCCTCAAAAGAATTATTATATTTTGAAGAAATAAGTTTAATTTCTTCATACTTGTCTACAACTGTATCGGTAAACTTCTTATCAAAAAGTTTAAACTGTTCATCAAATTTAGTTGATACATTATCTCGAATAAACAACTTTAATTGTGCATCGAGATTTTCTGCCATCGTATCAATTAAAACTTCGTTTGATGCACGTAAATCAGCAATTGAATTATCAAAAACACTAGCTTGAAGCAATTTTGATGATGCAGCAAGTATATCTTCAGCTGTTTTATTCAGGTTAGACGTAATATTATCCAATTTGTTATTTAATGCGGAATTATCTGTTTTTATATCTAAATAACTCTTTAAATCGTTGATATGATTAAATATATGATCTTCAACCATATTTTCAATTTGATTAGCCATTTTAACCAATTCATCACGCTGGAAGTCTTTCATCAAGCTTGTTTGTTCCAGTAAATCCTTAACAATCACATCAGCTTCTTTTTCAATACTGTCGGCAATGATTTCTAATTCATTTTTTACAAAATTATTAACAAAATCACGACAACCAACAACGGTCTTTTTATTAACTTCAACTTGTGCAAGGATTTTATTTGTGAACATTTCCATAGATTTGAGTTCGCCAGCTGCAATATCAGCACTTGAAGCTAAAACAGCATTAACCTTATCTTCTATAGATTGTTCAACTTCTTCCATTGCTTCACGACTATTTTGAATTAAAGTTTGAGAAATTGATGATACTTCTGCTTTTGTAACCGCTTTTGCTTCATCAATAAGAACATTAAATGTTCCGCTTAATTCTTTTAACTGCGCTTGGAAAACATTCATTCTAGAAATTTCATCTTTATCAAGTCGTTCGTTTAATGTTTCAAAATTCGCTTTGAATTCCATCGCACGTGCATTCAAATCATCACCTAATTTTGAATTTCCGTTAGTCAATTGTGTCAATATACTCAGTGAATTTTCCTCAAATAAAGAATGAATTTTATCAAAAAGCTCTTTTATTTCAGATGAAATATTTTCTTCAAAGGTCGTTTTTACTAACAAACTCTTGTCATCTATATCTTTATTAATCGCTTTCAATTCATCCAAAATAATTTGAACATAATCTTTAATGTTTTGATTTTGACCATCAGCCAAGTTATTTGCTAAATCACTTAACACGTTTAATTCATTAGTAATTTTAGTGTTTAAATCAGATGCAGATTCTGAAATAACATTTTTTAGAACCTCTGTTTGAGCAGCATTTTCCGTCGCATTATTAACAAATGCTTCCTCAATTTTGCCAGAGATTATTGTATTGTTTTGAGAAATCAAACTCTTCAATTCTTGAGAAACCACGTTATGAGCATTAATCAAATCTGCTAAAGAATTTGTTAATTCATTACTATTACCTTCTATAAGAGTTAAAATTTTATCGGAACTGTCAGCAGAATCCTGTTTTAGACTTACAAAATCCGCTGCAATTTTTTCACCATTTTCTTTAACTGCAGCTTTTATTTCTTCTGTAATATCAACAGTACAATCTGCAATAGCTTTCAGCTTTGATATAATATTTTCACCGTTATACGAAATTACAGATTTTAAATCATCAGTGTTCTCACCATTTTTAGCAGCAAGATTGTTTAACTTTTCAGACAAATCATTATAATTTTGTTCAATTACTTCTTTTATAACATTCTTAACAGTTTGGTTTTCATCAATTACAGACGCAAAACCCTCTGACAAATCAGATTTTACTTCACTTATATTGTTATTTATAAGATTATTTAATCCATCTGCTTTTTCAGTATAAGAATTTAAAACTAAATTATTCTTTTCCGCAAGATTTCCGGCAACTTCATCCAACTTACTTAGTATTAAAGTAGTCTTTTCATTTGAATCTACTAGATTTGCAGATTTTGTACTTGTAATTAAATCCGTAACATCCAGAATTTTCGTACTAATATCACTTCTAATTTCATTAATTTTCTCAGAAGTTGCAGAAATTTTGCCGGAAATTTCGTCAAACTTAGTATTTACATCTTGCGCTTGAACTTCTATTCCACTATCCACATATTTTGCAATATCATCCAGTTGTGCTTTAAGAATTTCAGCTGTTTTTTGGTTTTGAATTTCAATATTATTTGCAAAACCAGTTAAACTTTCTCTTAGTGCAGTATAATCTGCGGAAGTTAATTCAATGTTATTATCAATTATATTTTTAAGATTATTTGCAATCTTATTCAAATTATCGGCAGATGCAGCATTCTGCGCATCCATACAATCATTGAGCGTTTTATTAAGCTCTAATACCTTTGCACTAATAAGCTTCAACTGTTCGTCATTTTTAACAGTTATATCGCTAAATAATTCTTCAATCTTACCTTTGTACTGTTCCAAATTTTGTGATACAGAATTTCTAACAGAATCAGAAATATCATCCAAACCACTTTTGATTGAACTATCCAATTGCTTATTTGTATCTTCAAAGAACTGAGCAATATTATTACCAAATTGTTCAAAATTGGATTCAATCAAAGATAATTGCCTTGTTAAATCTTCATCAATATTTGCATCAACATCATTGAGTCTATCACGCAATTTTGCAAAATCATTTGTTATAACATCAACATTCAGCTTTAAGTTTTCTGCATATTTTTCATCATAAGTTGCTAACACACCTTTTAATGCGATAAAATTATCCAAAATTTTTGCAAGAGTTGATGTCAAAGAATTTGTTGTATTTGTAGATAACGAGTTTACAGAAGTCTGTAAGTTTTCGAACTTACCTACAATATCTTCAACTTTATTTGTTAATTCTCCAGACAAATCAGAAACTTGTGATTCTAATTCATCAATAGTTTTATCAACTTTTATACCAAAATCGTTTCTTATAAAATCTATAATTTCATGATTTGCACCTTCAACCTTAAGCATAGTGCCTGCAAGCTGTTCAGCAAGTTCTTCTACATTAAGCTTTATTCCGCCGACAAGTCTTACTATTTCACCCTTTAGCTCATTTTTTATGTCTAAAGAATTTTGAACATTTTTAGTATGCAAGTTTTCTGCTGCAAATTTAATCTCGCTAATTTTATCAGCATTATCACAAGTAAATTCCTGTTGAAAATCTGCAACTTTTTCTAGAACTGCATTTTTTAGAGCAGAAAGTTTTGTTTCAAAATCATCTCGCAAATTACCTGCTGTTTCAATAACCATAGCGAAATTATTGCTCAAAGAGCTGTTACTCTCTGATATAACATTTTTTATTTCATCAAAATTTTCTTGAACTTCTAGCAACTTGTCATATGAATTCTTAATGTCTGATTTTAATTCTTCATTGCCTTTAATTACCGTTGAATTCAATATTCCAACTTGTTTAGACGTGTCATCTTGAATTGATTTTAAATTATTTTCAACCTGCGTTCTTATAACATCAACAACATCTCTAACATTTTCAATATAATTTAAGCTCGTATCATTTACTACTTTAGAAATCTCTTCTAATTTAGAATCCAATGACTCTGTATTTAGCTCTCTATCTGAACTTACGTATGATAAAACGTCAACAATAGAAGAAGAAATGCTATCCAAACTATTTTTTAAATTTACTAATGCAGAGTTTTGAGCCTGCTTAAGCTCTGTTTCCACACTATCTAATTTACTAACTAATAGTTCATATTTACCGAACAAATCATTCGTAAATTTTTCGTCTAAATCTCCGGTAGTTGTTTCTAACGCATTAGATAAATCTTGTTTTATTGCATACAAATCTACCTTCAAATCTTTCACTTTTGAAGTAAAATCAAGAGCCAAAACGTCTTCTACCGCTGTTTTTAAACCGGTAAATTCACTTTTTGCATTATTTATTTCTATGACAGAAGAATCAATTTTATAGTCCAAAACACCTGACAAATCTTTAATACCGGAAATCTGTTCCAGAAGTTTTGAAGATGATACAGCAACAGAATCTTCTTGTCTTTCTAATGATGATTTTAAATCATTTTCAAACAATGCTAATCGGTCTGTAATATTTGAAAAAATTGCATTATTTGCAGATACGTTATTTTCATCAATTTGTTTTACCACAGATTTTAAATTGATTATATTTTCTTCTACATCTCCAAAACTCTTTTCGCACAATTGTGACAATGCAGACTGTGCTTTATTAAAACTATCTGCAAGATGTGTTGCACCGTTTGAAATTTCATTGATGATACGTGTAGAATTTACATCTACTAATTGAGAAGTTTTTCCGGCTTCCACACTAACATGTTCTCTCAAAGCCTGTTCTGATTTTGTAATTTCTGAAGATAAAGTTTTAAAGTTAGCATTTATATCCAATGCAAATACAGCTTCGGAAATTCTTTTAATTTCATCAGAAGTTTGAACAAATATTGAGTTTAAATTGTTAGATTGGCTCAAAATATCATTTAAAGTTTTTTCTAATTCTTGTTTGAATTCATCAAACTGTTCATTTGTAGTTATATTAATAACACTATTTTGCAAATCTACAAGTTTATCTATTACAGCAGCTGCACTTTGTGCATCTTTTTCAGAAATTAAAGTCTTTAAGCCGACAATAATATCCACAGAAGCGTCAATCTTATCTGCAAGATTATCAATCTTATAATATTTTTCTGATAAAGCAGAAATTGACTGTGTCAAAGCTTGCTCTTGAATAGCCAAATCACCTATTGATTTTTTAGCAGAAGCTAAATCTTCTGATGTTGCTAATCCACGCAAAACATCTTCTATTTGTAAATTCTTTTTATCTAACATTTGAAGCGCAGAAAGGATTGTATTAGAAGAATTTACAATATCTTTAATTTCTTCGCCAAACTTATTAATATTTTCTGAAGGGTCAATATTAGCTATAGTTTTTATAATTGTTTTAAAGTTTTCATTTAAACTCAATACAATTGAATCAAAGCCATTTGTCAATCTTTCAATGTCATTTTTTAGGATAGAAACATTTTTGATAATTTCTTTCTTTTGAGAATCATCAGAACGCATAGCATCTAATCTTAGGGTAATATCTGTTAAAGTTTCTTTTTGAGATACAACTTCTCTTGAAAATACTGACAGATTTGTTGCCACAATATCAAACAGTTCTTTAACCTCACTAGATTTGAGCATTTCAGAACTGTTTTTCAATAGATTTGAGAATAAAGATTCTATTGCGCCAAATTTTGAAAGTAATACATTATGGCGTTCATCTAAATTTTGTTTCAATTCAGACAAGAAAATTTTGATTAAATCAATATCTTCTTCAGTATTAATTTTTTCTAACTTAGAATTTATACCTGCAAGAAGTTTATCAACATCAGAAGTATTAAGTATACCTTGCGCTCTGATTGAATTTAAAAGCGCTTTTATTGTATCAAAGTTCTCAGTAATCTCCGTAAAATTATTTGTTTCTGCCATAAACCTACTCTATCCCATATTGTACATTTACATCTTATTATATACTAATATAAACATGGTGACAAATGCCAATTTTTTTTCTAAAATAACTTTATGAATTATATATTTTTCTTATTAATCTTTGTATCGTTAATCGCCGGAATAGTGAATCACAGACTTAGCGATGTCGTAAATGCAATGTTAACATCGTGTAACACTGCTGTAGAAATTGCATTTTCTTTAATCGGTATTATGGCATTTTGGTTAGGAATTATGAGAATTGCTGAAAAATCCGGACTCGTTCAGCTTATTTCAAAATTATTATACCCGATTACAAGATTTTTATTTAAAGACATCAAAAAAGATAGCCCAACAACAGGTGATATTACTATGAGTATAGCCGCAAATGCCCTTGGTTTAACGAATGCAGCAACTCCAATCGGCTTAAAAGTAATGAAAGAACTACAAGAAGATAATCCAAATAAAGATGAAACGACGGATTCTATGTGCATGTTCTTAGGCATGAATACTGCCGGCTTTCAAATAATACCTGCAACAGTTATTGCGATTTTAGTTGGTGTTGGTGCAAAAAATCCAACAGAAATAATTTTACCTACATTGATAGTAACTACACTTTCATTTATTGTTGCAATAATCACTGCAATAATTCTAAGGAAAATTTGGAGGAAATATGATTGAAAAAATTTCTTTATACATTCTTCCAATTATGATTTTATCTATTTTATCACTAGGCATGGTTAAAAAAGTTCCTGTTTATGAGGAATTTATTGAAGGAGCAAAAGATGGCTTTAAAGTTGCTGTGTCTATAATTCCATATTTAGTTGCTATTATTGTTGCCGTTTCTATGTTTAAAGCTTCAGGCATTTTAGATATACTTAAAAATTTTGCAAATAGTTTTATTCCACCGGATATAATTCCAATAATTTTTACACGCTCACTTTCCGGTTCAGCAACATTAGGATTGTTTTCGGAAATAGCAAAAAATCTTGGACCTGATTCTTACGTGACAAAACTTGCTGCAATAATGGTTGGAAGTTCTGAAACAACTTTTTACGTACTTGCTGTATATTTCGGCTCTATAGGTATAAAAAAATATCGTTATGCAATCTTAACCGGAATTATTGCGGATATTACAGGTATTGTACTAGCAATTTTGGTTGCAAGGATGTTCTTTCTTGCCAGCATGTAGTTGAATTTGGAATTTTTCTCTCATCTTCTACAATATGTTTTACTAAAGCTGCAAAATTTATATCAACAAAATTTATTTCATCTAATTTTTCAATTTTATACTCATCGCTTCCACAGTTTGCGCAATAATGTAATTGTGGCATAACAACTCCATTTTTAGCTGTAGTTTTGAGTTTTACACCACAACATGCACATCTGGTTATGTACCATTCGTTTTTAATCAATTTTCCACAATCCGGACAATAAGCACAATCCCTGTCAGGTGTTACGTGCTCATGCTTGCATTTATGAGTAAGTTTTAATAAATCTGTTATAAACATATATTTACCTCTTTATATTTATTTAAGAAATGTATAATTAAAGTCAATTTTTGAATTAAATCTTAATATTACTTAACAAAAGAGCAATTTTTAATTGAATACATACTTTATATATATAAGGAGAGTAAAATAATGGCACCGTTTATTACATCATCAAATACTCAACAGCCAAAAGTTTGGATGGATGGACACTATGTTTCAGCCAACAAAGCTTCTGATGGCAAATGGTATATTGAAGTTAATGGTGTAAAAAAAGAAGTTGATAAAAACGATTTATTTGGCATGAACAATTGGGACAAGCTTAATGAAAGCTTTGAAGAACAATTAGCAAGCCATGATAAATGGAAACAACACTGGCTTACACTCCAAGGCAATGCGAGCAAAGCGTATGAAAATGCAATTGCTGCATTCAAAAATTCTTCTAAAAAGTACGAAGAAATTACACAAGGATGTAAAATCAACGAACTTGAAGGTTCAAAGAAAAAAGAAGCAAAAGAATACTATGCAAACATGACCAGTGCCAGCGCTAGTAAAAGAAGAGCTGTTTCTGATTCTATATTCTACGGTAGAATGGCAGTAGATGAAGCGTTCTATATGCATGACATCAGTAATTTGCAAGGAATTGCAAATCATATGGCACAAGGATAAAACAAATTCTTAATATCTATAAAAATATAACCCTCGTCAATATTTGACGAGGGTTGAATTTTAGTAAACAGGTACATCAATTGGGTTTATCAATTTAACTTTTAAAACATCGCCCTTATTGATATAGACTTCTTGTCCCTTTCTGAACATATCAGCAATTCCATCACCAACCCAATAGCCGACACCACCGATGAATCCACCGACTGCACAAATTGGAGTTGTCAAATATTGGATTCCTGGAGCTGATTCTCCGGCTGACATACCATAATTTGTAGCATTTTTAGTGATTTCTACAGCTCTTTCATAATTTTTTTGAACAGCTTCGCCGTAACCTAAGTTTTTATATAAAGAGCCATCATAATATATGTTATCGAATTGACAAACTGCCATGTCTAAAGGTATTTGACGGCCATTTGGAGTTACTACGTGATCAAAATCAAGATATAATTTTGCGCCACGAGAAAATCTTTTTGCAGTATTAACTTTTGAAACACTTCCTCTAACAACTGAACCACTTGGCAATATTACATTTGCGTCTGTTGAAAGTTCATTTTTTAAAGTTGCTACAAAAGAATCACCTTCACAACCTGAAAAAGTACTGATTGGTTGTAAAAATTCTAATTGGAAAACGGTACCGGCAGGAATTCTTTTAGTTCTGGCGTCAGCTTTAAAAGAAGCAGCCATTACTGCATTTGACACAAATAGCAAGCTTATAGCTAATATTAAAAATTTCTTCATATAAACCTCTCCTCTAATTCAAGTTGATTTTATCATATTGAACTATGAATTGCAATCCAAATTTACATCCTGCTCTTTTTGCGCAAAATGTTTAATCATTTGAGATGCTGCAATCGCTGTAAAAGGTACACAAATAACAATTGCAATACTGCCAATGAGAGCAGAAGCCGTTTCTGTAACAACTTGATTCAGGTTAATAAATTTTTGTAAATCAATATTTTCAGCTAAGAGTATCAAAGGTAATGAACCGCCCAAATATACTAAGATTAAAGTATTTGCCATTGTTCCAATAATATCTCGTCCTACGTTCATACCGGAAAAGAATAATTCTTTAACAGATTTTGTATCATCAACTTGGAATATCTCATTTATAGTACTTGCTATTGACATTGCAACGTCCATTACAGCCCCGAGAGTTGCAAGAATCATTGTTGAAATAGTTATGCTTATAAAATCCAATTCCGGATGAGCTGTGTATAAGAACATGTAATTTTCTTCAGCAAAACCGGTTAGGTGTGCTGTTAGCATTGTTATATATGATAATACTCCTGCAAATAGTAAACTTAAAATAGCACCAATAACAGCTGATGTACTTTTAGCATTAAAACCGCCAACTAAATACATAGTTGCAGCAGTTGCCGCAAAACAAATCAACATTGTTGCTAACACTGGACTAACTCCCAGCAATATTAGCGGAGATAGCACATGTGTAATCAGTAAAACAGTTAAAGCAATGCAAGCAAGGCTATAAATTCCTTTTTTTCTGCCAACATAAATTAATAATCCGCAGAATAATAATGATAACCAAGCAAGAGTACCGGAACGCTTTATGTCTTCAATGGAAAATTCAACACCATTCCCGTTATCTTCTGCGTGAAGAATAACCTTTGTATCCTTTTTAAGCTTAATATCATAATACGGATTGCCTGTTAGCATGTTATCAAGTTCAACAACTTCGCCTTTGAACTCTCCGGAAATAATTTTTACATCAATAGTCTGCTTGGTTTGAGAAACATTCTCATCATCCAAATCGACATATTGTACGTTTTCCACAATACCGGTTTGTGAAGGTAGAATTTTTGTAGTTTCATCTTCCGCAAAACATGGTAAAACTAAAAATGTTAATAATATTAATAAAAACTTTTTCATAATTTTCCTTCTTCCCGCTCACACCCTATATAGTGTTTTATATACCCTCGCCCCTTATGGAAGAGGGAGTAGCCGTTTCGAATGTTAATGAGCATTACGGATACGGGTGAGGGGATGAATCCTCTGGACAAGATTACAACTAAACCCATCAATCCTCAAACAACCTTCTTTGCTCAGAAGGCATTTTAATCCCTAAATGTCTATAACCTTCCGGTGAAACTTTTCGCCCTCTCGGAGTTCTTTGTAGTAGTCCTGCTTGCAACAAGTATGGTTCACAAACATCTTCTATTGTTCTAACATCTTCACTCAGCGCAGCCGCAATTGTTTCTATACCAACCGGTCCGCCATCATATTTATCAATAATTAGATTTAGTAAAGCTCTGTCTGTATTGTCAAGCCCAAATTCATCAATTTTTAGTATATCAAGTGAATCATTCGCAACTTCTTCATTTATACTACCGTCATATTTAACAATGGCAAAATCAGAAACACGCTTAACAAGACGGTTTGCGATTCTTGGAGTTCCTCTTGAACGTCTTGCAATCGCTCTTGCTCCCTTATCAGTAATCTCTATTTCCAGAATTTTAGCTGTTCGTTTTACAACTTCTGCCAACTCATCTTCTGTATAGAATTCTAATCGATAAATCATACCAAACCTATCACGTAACGGACTGGAAAGCTCACCGGCTTTTGTTGTCGCACCTATTAGTGTAAATTTAGGTAACGGTATCCTCAATGTTTTTGCAGTTTGGCTTTTACCGGTTGTCATATCTAAAGTAAAATCTTCCATTGCAGGATAAAGAATTTCTTCTGCAACTTTATTTAATCGGTGGATTTCATCAATGAACAGAATTTCGCCGCCTTTTAATGACATTAAAATCCCTATAATATCTCTTGGACGCTCTAAAGCAGGAGCAGAGGTGATACGAATTTCTACATTCATTTGTGCAGCTATAACACCTGCAATTGTTGTTTTACCAAGTCCTGGAGGACCATAGAAAAGTAGGTGGTCTAAAGGTTTTCCACGTTTTTTTGCAGCTTCAAGAGTAATTTTTAAAGACTCTTTTAGAGATGATTGACCGATATAACTGTCAAAATCCTTAGGTCTGATAGAACTCTCGAAAGTGTTATCATATTCAATTGTTTCAGGTTTAACTATCGGATTTTTATTAACCCGTCTTTCAAACCCCTCATCGTCTGATATAATTGCCATAATCTAATACTAGCATAAATTTTTATCAAAATACAATAATGTGGTAATTTGCTATTGAGAGAAAAACTTTGCACAGTTCTCACATCAAGGGCGAAGCGTGAAACGCACTAACATATCATAATCCAAGAGTGCACGTCATTGCGAGAAAATCTGTGATTTTCGTGGCAATCCATTATTTGTATGGAGATTTCTCCCCTACGGGTAAGCCCCTCCCTTCCCTCTCTGTCACTAACGTGACATCTCTCCCACTCAATTGATATAGCGGGTGATTAAGTTTTAGAAAAGTCTGTACCTCCCTCTCTAAAGGGAGGGAACGTGCGCCTCGGGAGTTTGCGTTGTAACCCTCGCCCCTTGTGGGAGAGGGAGCAGTTGTGTTTGAGCTGTGCGAAAACTACAAATGCGGGTGAGGGGATGAGCCCTCTGGGGAAAAGAACACACACACTCATCAGAAAGATGATTAGAATTTCCCCTACGGGCAAGCCCCCACCCTAGCCCTCCCCCGAGGAGAGGGAATGTGCGCCTCGATAGATTATTTAGTATAAATAATCCAACACAAAACACCATGAAAAATTTTCAAACAACTTTCCACTCTCAACTTTCAACTTTCCACTCACTTTGCCTCTTCGGCTCTACAACAGCTGTAGCGCTATTGCAGGGGTTTGATTGGCAGTTGCAAGAAGTGTTGCAGATGCTTGTTGAAGGATTTGGTTGCGGATATATGCGCTGGATTCTTCGGCGATATCAGCGTCACGAATTGTTGAACGGGTTGAAGTCAAGTTATCGATATTCAGAGTAATAGACTCCAATGCAGAGTCCAAACGGTTTTCAATCGAACCCAAGTTAACTTGCTGTTCATTTATCGTTTTTAATAAATCGTCAATTGTTTCCAAAGCGTTAGCATCATCCATTGATAACCCGTCAAGGTCAGATAAATCAATGTCCAAGATAGTGAAATCAATCTGACTTGAAGCATCAGAATTTATTCCGACTTGCAATGTTACGTCTTTGCCGGTTGGTTGAAAATACGGTAGCAATCCATCTGCAATCATCTGTTTGAGCTGTTTTGATGTAATCCCGATTGCGGTATCGGCGCCATCAGCGACTCCTATTGTCATTCCGGTCTTGTCGATGTTGTAATAAGTATCTGATAAAGTACCGGAGTACCACTTACCGACTGCACCTGCGGTTGTTGTTTTCCCATTAACTTTTCCGTTTGCGTAAGACGTAGAAATATTTGCGTAACATTCGCCAGTCAAACCACCAACCTTGTCATCTGCAGTTATTGTACTCGTTGTGTAACTGTTTGATATACCACCGGATTGAAGTTTGCCAACTAACCCACCGACAGTACTAGTTCCGGAAATACTACCCGTTGCATAGCAACTATCAATTTGAGAAACAGACCAACCTGCTAAACCACCGACTTGGTCTTCGCCTTGTACATTGCCAGTAGCGTAACTGTTCAGAATTGAACCGCCGCCATAATTATCACCAATCAAACCAGCAACACTTTTTTTACCAGTGACATTGCCGGTCGCATAACAACTATCTATTGTACCAGTACCCCAACCAATTAAACCTCCAACACTTTGCCCATTTCCTGTTACATCACCTGTTGCGTAACAGTTTTTTGTAGTACCTGTGTTACCAATCGTTCTATATCCTATAAGACCACCTATACTACCAGTTCCTGACACATTACCTGTCGCATAGCAAGCTTCAATAATATTTCCACTACATTTTCCAATCAAACCTCCAGCAATACCACCATTTGTTGCGGTTACAAGTCCTTTGGCATAACTATTTTTAACACTTGTATTATAGTCTTGTTCACCGCATAACCCTCCAACAAAACTATTTCCAGTTACATTGCCGGTTGCATAGCAATCATCCGTATCAACTTGATTGTTACCTACTAAGCCACCTGCATAACTACCAGTCGCAGTCACAATTCCGGTTGCATAACAAGAAGTAAAATAATTAGTAGTACCGTATACACCGTAATTACGACCAATTAAGCCACCCACACAATCTTGTCCTGTTACATTTCCGGTCGCATAGCAATTAGATATATTATTAGCGTAGGACTCGCCTATTAATCCACCAACATAATTTTTTCCTGTCACATCTCCTGTCGCAAAACAATTCGTAACAGTTCCATTAACCCGTCCTCCTATACCTCCAGCGGAATCGTTTGTAGAAAATACAGTACCAGTGGAATAACAATTTTCTAATATATCATTTTTTGAAGAACTATTTCCGATGATTCCACCAGCTACACTAGTACTACTTACATTACCTGTAGTATAAGAGTTTCTTATGGTTATCTTATCACCATAACCTACTAATCCCCCCATACCCTCAACATTTGCTGATGAATAACAATTTTCTACTATAGTTCCACTATGTGCACTACCTAAAAGTCCACCCCTACCTATTACATTACCAGTTACATAACAATTAGCAACAGTCGCGCCATAGGCGCTATCAGCTAATGCTCCATTACGAACATCAACATTTTTTAATCCAAGGTTTTTTATATTTACAGTTGCTGTTCCAGTAAAATCATAAAATAAACCGCCAATTGTTGATTTCAGATTGGTTATACTATAACCGTTACCATCAAAGGTACCGCTAAAGTATTTGATACTTGCCCAATCGATCCCTGACAAATCAATATCACCGGCTAAAACAAATTCACCACCTTTAATCCTTCCATTGCCAGACATAGATGCGAGTTTTTGAAGTTCTTCTTTTGAGGAGATTGAATATGTACCGGAAGTAATTTCTGCGGTTTCATCTAAGCTTGCAACAGAAGTCATTGCGCTTGTGTCACGACGATCAACTTTTTCGATAAATCCGGAATAAGCAGCCTTCGGCGGGGTTACAGAAGAAGTTTGTACCGCAACCTCTTCGTCCATCGCATAAGTTGTAATTTGATTAGTTGAAGTTGTAGAGTTAGCTTTCTTTGAGTCAAAAAGATTCATACCGTTATATTCGGTATTGTTTTTGATTCTGTTGAGTTCCAAAATAATAGCACCGGCTTCGGAATTTATTGCACCAATTGAGTTTGAACCGTAAGTGCCGTTTGATGCCTGAGTCGCTAACGCACGCAATCTGGAGCCTAAGTCGGCCATAGAAGACAAAGAGCTTGACGCAGTCTGAACCATATCTAACCCCATAGAAACATTATCCTGCGCTGTCTGGTAGGCAGAAAGTTTAGTCGTAAGTCCGGTAGATATAGAAAAACCCGCAGCATTATCTTTCGCACCATTGATTTTATAGCCCGTTGTCATGCGCTGAATTGCTTTACTTAGTCCGCTGGATGAGGTTTTTAGGTTACTCTGGACGATTAGAGATGAGAGGTTAGCATTGATGGATATCATGCGCACCTCCTTGTTTTTGCACCCCTCGCCCCTTGTGGGAGAGGGTAGATTTTCAAGTTGAGAGCGTTAGCTCTAAACTTAGAAATTCGGGTGAGGGGATGAACCCTCTGAGAAAAAGAACACACACCCTCATCAGAAAGATGATTAAAATTTCCCTTACGGGCAAGCCCCCTCCCTAGCCCTCCCCTGAGGAGAGGGGATGTGCGACTTGAGAAATTATCGTTTTTATATACAACACAAAGCGCAACGGAAAATCTAATACAACTTTCAATTTTCCACTTTCCACTTTCAACAAAACAGAAAGGCATTTCTCTTTTGCATTCACAATCTAAGCTGTTTAATACACAAGCATTAAACCCCTCACTCTTATCCGTAATGTTCATTAACATTCGCAAACGACTACTCTCTCCGAAGTCATCTAGACAAGCAATTTCCGGAGCACAAGACAACATTTCTATATTCTCTTGTTCGATACACTTTAACAATTCTAACTAATCCTTGTTTTATTATATAATGTATATTTTATATATTCCACATTTATACACTTTTGTAACAGTTGTAGAGCTGTTTCGTTACAAAATTTTACATTTTTTTAAAATTATCTCGGACAGTAGTGCCCTATAAAGGGAGCGAATGTGCACCTCGATAGTTTTTTGTAAGCAAAAAACTCCATAAACAGGGAGGTCGCAGCTGTTAGCAAAGCTGTGCTGAGCTTTACAGATGCGGGTGGGTTACAATGTTTCCCCCTACGGGCAAGCCCCCTCCCTTCCCTCTCTGTCACTAACGTGACATCTCTCCCGCTCAATGGATGTTGCGGGCGAGAATTAAGTTTTAGAAAAGTCTGTACCTCCCCCGAGGAGAGGGGACATGTGTCTTGATTAATCAAAATTTTATACTTTATGATAAAATTAAGAAAACAAGGGAGAGAAGTATGTCAAGAATTAAGGATTTTGTTTTTAAACATCAGGATTTATTTACTATTTTAGGATTAGGAATACTCTTTTATTTCATTTTTTTCCATAACATTTGGGGTTATGCTCTTATGGATGTTGATGAGTCAAGATATGTATCCATGTCAAAAGACATGTTCAACACTAAAGATTTCTTAACTCTATATCTTAATAACGAATACTTCTTTGAGAAACCACCACTTTACTTTTGGGGTGAATGCTTATCGTTCGGGTTATTTGGTAAAATTACAGAATTTACAGCACGTTTTCCGGTAGCTTTATATGGAACATTATGCGGATTTCTAACTTATTTTGTCGGTAAAAAGATAATCTCCAGAACTTATGGTGTAGTTTCATCACTAATTTTGGCAACTTCTTTAGAATTTGTCATACTTGCTAAATTTGCAATACTAGATATTGTTGTTGCAACCTGTGTTTGGTTCTCACTATGTTTTGGCATGCTTACCTACTTTTGCGAAGAAAAGAACAAAAAATACTTCTGGTGGTTATTCTACATATTTTCCGGTTTAGCAGTTATGGCAAAAGGAATTCCAGGGTTTGTCGTACCATTCGGTTCAATGTTCTTTATTTCTATTTTTAATAAAAAATTCAAAGAAATATTTAAGCCTCAATATTTTATTGTAGGGTTCATATTGTTTTTTGCTATAACACTACCTTGGCACATAATTATGCTTAAGATGCATGACCCGCTATTCTTTAACGAATACATAATCAAGCACCACATTGCAAGATTTTTAGGAGGTAACGAATTAGGCAGAGAACAACCGTTTTATTATTACTTCTTAACAATTCTTTGGGGTTTCTTCCCTTGGATATTGTCTACTTTAGCAGTTTTAATAAGAAAAATCAGTAAGCTTGATTTTGAATTTAAAAACTTAAATAACGCACAATTATTTATGGTTTTCAACGGAATAATTGCATTATTAACTCTTGCGTTTTTCTCATTATCTGATACAAAACTAATAACATATATTTTGCCAATTTACGGTTCGTTGGCTTGCCTTGGCGGTTACATTTGGACAAATTATATAGAAAAAGGCGAGTACTCTAAAATAATAAACATAACAGTTTACGTTTTAGGCGGAATTTTCATTCTTGCATCAATAGTAGCATTATTTACACCATTGTTTTTACCGGCTCAATTGAATGCTGATATTTCTGACGCAAAACCGCTTTGCATATTTTTACTATTCTTCGCCGGTTTATTTTCAATTTGTTTTGCAAAAAAAGAGCGTTATATCGGAGTATTTTTCACTTATGTTTTATTCATGCTGGCACTTTCAGCGTTTGGCACCGGAAAATTCTTCAACATAGATTACAAGTTTGGTCAAGATGATTTGCTCAAGTTTGCTAAATACGCAAAAGAAAATAACAAAACAATTACAACATACAAATTTTCTCATAAATATTCGTTGATTTATTACGGCGGCAAACCTGTTGAATATGGTTTAAACTATGAAATTAACGATTTGAAGCAAGCATTAACTAAAGAAAACAATGTAGTAATTATTCAGCATAAAAAGTTTGATGACGAAATCAAAGCTCTTGATTACAATGTAATTGATGATGGCAGAAAATATGTATTGATAGAAGGAAAATAAATAATTACTAAAGTTAAAACTTTTTAAAACAAAAAAAAGAGCGACTCACATCGCTCTTTTTCATTTAGAAAACTTATCAGCTTATTTTGCTAACTTTTTGATAGCAAGAACAAGTCTTGATTTCTTTCTTGCAGCTGTATTTTTGTGCAAAATACCTTTAGAAACAGCTTTATCACATAATTGATAAACTTTAGAAATAGCTGAATTCAAAGCATCTTTATCTTCACCTTCTGCCAAAGCTAATGCTTTTTTCAAAGCTGTTTTGATAGATGTTTTAAAAGCTACGTTTCTTTGTCTGTTTGCTTCTGCAATAAGAACTCTTTTTTTTGCTGACTTAATGTTTGCCATTTTTAATTTTCCTTTCACTACTTTGTGAGCAAATAAGGTAATGACTCCTATTTACTCACTCATCACTTGAGGATAGTGAGTATAACTATTTTAATAATAAAAAAATCGTTTGTAAAGCAATAATATTTAAAACTAAACAAAACTTAATTTGCCAGTTATGCTTTCTTTATTTCCGTCAATGTCGGATCCAATAATCTTCTGCCAATATTATCAAAATTTATTGAAAACAAAGTTTTGTTACCATACTTTATCATTTTTTCGACAACACCACTACCATATTTTGCGTGAATTACGGTATCACCTTGCTGAATAGGGTCGCTCATAACCATATCTTCTTGTGGAATATCAGCATCATATACAGGAACAATAGGTGTTGAAGAATTTTTTGTTTCTAATATTTCATTATTATCATCTTGAGCTTTTAAATCTATAGTTTCATCTGGTTCTTCAAGAATTCCATCTTCTTCTGTCGCAGCCAGCTCTTCTAAAGTATTATCACTATCAGAAACTTCTTGCAGTAATTCTTGTTCATCATCACTATTGAGTTCATCAATAAAATCTAAATCCGATTCTGAAATATCATCATCTTTTCTAGTAGTAAATACCTTATCAACATCTTTAACAATCTGTTCATCAATAATTTCAGCAGGTTGTTCGTCTTCTGCAATATCTACAATAATGTCATCAGCATCCGCATCTGACGGGTCAAGTTCAACGAGTTCTTCAAAATCTGAATTATCATCTTCTAGTGGTACTACATTTTCTTCTATTTCTTCCTGTAAATTTTCTTCGACATCTTCTACAGAAGTTTCTTCCGGCAAATCTTCCTCTAACGGCAGAGAATCATCTAAATCTAAATCAATACCAGCAGGAACCTCAATTTCTGATTCATTTTCATCTTCTATCGGATGATATTCTTCAATTTCTTGCAAACTCTCGTCATCATTTTCCGGTTCAGAAATTTCTAATGCTTCACCTTCAAACTGTTCTGCCATTGGAATTTGTTCAACTATTTCATCTTCACGAATTTCTTCAGGCGCAAAATCAGCGATTTCTTCATAACTAGGTTCAATAGTAGAGTCATCCATAAGAATTTCTTCTACCGGCAATTCCTCAAAATCATCTGATGATATATTCTCTAAATCATCATCAACAACCTCATTCTCTTCAGTCTCAGTTTCGTCATCCAAATCAATTTCAGCAATTTCATCTTCTGAAAAATCGGATTCTTCCAACTCTTGTTCAGACATCGCTTCTTCTGGTTCGTCGTTTTCAACGTCTTCTGACTCTTCTTCAAAATCCTCTTCTGAAAGATTTTCTTCTTCAGAATCAGAAAACATATCAACAGGTGGTGGAGTCAACTCTTCTTTTGTTATTTCAGAAATTAAAGCATCTGATTTTTGGTCAATATTATCAATTATTTCTTCTTTAGTAACAGTACTTTCAGGTTCAACTGTTTCTAAAACTGTTTCATCTAATTGAACATCATCCTGCACTGCATTTTCTTGAATATTTATACTTTCAACCGGCACATCACCAGCTTCTTGTTGCATTTTTTGAGGTGCAGGCAATGCAATTATCTCGTTTAATTCTTCATCTTGTTCCGATAATTGCTCAGTAACTTCTTCATCTTTTTCTTCAATCAGCTCTGTGGAATTACTCCTAATATTCTCTACAGATTCTTCTAACATTCTTGGAGTCGGAATTACATCTTCAATGACTTTGGTTTGCGACACAAGTGGTATATAGTTTACACCTTCACCGGCTATTAAATACTCACTCTTTTTCATTGAACTAAGGAATGTATTATAGACTTTGAATATCTGATTATTAGCAATTGATGGTTCAACAATAAAATTATCAAAATAATTTTTGATATCGTTCAAATACTTAAATCTGGAATGTGTAATAAATGTTGTAGAAACATGCTCATTTTGCATAATTTTCTTTAAATTCTTTTTAGATGTAGTATTTGAAAGTTCAAAAATAACTTGAGTATTTTGTTTTTCTTCTAATTTTTCATACAAATAAGCTAAATAACGATTTTGGAATGCTGAATCTAATTTGGACAAATCGATTACAGAACATTTCGCATCAAGAATCTTATCAATTCTTTTTACTTCACTATC
Source organism: uncultured bacterium (assembly GCA_900549855.1). Lineage (GTDB taxonomy): Bacteria > Cyanobacteriota > Vampirovibrionia > Gastranaerophilales > Gastranaerophilaceae > CAG-196. The sequence continues at coordinate 38,122 of URPS01000008.1, forward strand.
ATCTGCTGCAAAATATCCGAGCCTATCAAATTTTGCGAGTTTATTTTTCAGAACTAATAGTTTAAAAATGTGCGACTTATCAACCATTTCATCAACGATTGATTTCAATACCCTAAATGGTAAAAATGGCACAGTTTTTGAATATTCTGATAAATCTTTAAAGATATCAACAATCATAGATTTACTGTCAGAAGTCGCATCGTTTAAGCAATCTTCATACATAAATGCTAAAGATTCTGTATCTAGAGGTAATTTAAAATCAACACCGGCAACATACTTGTTGGCTTCCACAATACCTAATGTATCAATAATTATTACATTTTTATTTATATTATTAAACTGTTTTGAAAGATTTCTTACTATAATATTATTGTTTTTTTTATCGTCAATACTTGCAATCATTTTTTTGTCAAAAGCTGACGCATCAACAATAATACTAATATCCTTTTTAGGTGTAACTCCAGCTATAACCGGATTTTTTGCATTGATTGAATTATTTAATATATTAAAAGTAAATTCTTTTATTTCAGAATCTACAGAAGGTAGAGATTTATCATACTGTTGCAAATCTCCATCAAAAAGGAATAAAAATTTTGCACTTGCAATATGTTTGCCTGCAATATCTCTAAGTTGCATAACCTGCGCAACGTATTTTTTGCCAGAATCATCTATTTGCACAAAAGAAGACAAAAATACATTGTCATCTGCCTCAAATTTTATAAACCCATCTCTTACTTCTATAATATTCATCAAGAAAATTTTACCATAAACATGCTTTTTTCAATATTTTATTTACAATTTGATACCAAAATTTATTTTTGTGATTTAATAAAAGTATGAGAGAACTAATTTTAAACAACAATATCAAAGTTTGTGTAAAACAGAATAAAAACACACCACGTGTAGCTTTAACGCTAAATTTATCAATATCTGAACCGGAAAAATTTTCAGGTGAATATTCATTAATGAATAGACTTCTTTTGAAAGGAACAAAAAAATATTCTTCAGAAGAACTTTCAACGATTTTAGATGAAAATGCTATTGATTTTTCAACAGAAATGAAACTTGATTATTTACGTTTCAGATTTGTGTGTCTAAATGAAGATTTTGAAAAAGCGTTAGAAATTCTAAGAGAAGTTATACTAAATTCTACTTTTGATGAATTTGAAAAAGAAAGAGTAAAACTAAAGGGTGAACTTACTGCAGAACTAGACTCTGCAAAGGTTAAAGTTTCTGATTTATTCACTAAAACTATTTATAAAAATCATTATTACGGGAATAGTTACACAAAAGTACTTGAAACACTCGACAAAATTAATGGCGACGAAGTAAAACAAGCTTACTTTAACATTTTGAAGAACAGTACTAAGACTTTGGCTTTAGTCGGAGATGTTGATGACACTTTATTAGAAAAATATTTAAGCGACATTCCTAATTCTATCGAAACAGAATCACACATTGTTTCACCAAATCCCATTGAACAAGAATATGGCGAAATTATCAAAAAGGATGCTAATCAGGCACAAATTATTCAAGGTTGGATTGTTCCTACAATTGGAGAGCCGGAATATCCTGTATTTATGTTAATAAATGTTATCTTAGGCGCAAGTGGACTTTCTTCAAGATTGTTCCTAGAACTTAGAGAAAAGAAAGGACTTGCATATACGGTTAGAACATCTTATGAAACTCATAGAAAATCTGCTGTATTTAGCATTTATATCGGAACAGAACCTTCTAACATAAAAACATCTATTGCCGGTTTTAAAGAAGAAATCGAAAAAATTAAAACAATTCCGGTTAGCGAAACAGAGTTAAAAAATGCTGTAAACAATTTAATAGGCAAACAGCAATTTGTAACCGAAACAAATTCACAACAAGCAAACATGATGGCTTATTACTCTATCATGGGTAAACCTTTTGAATATCAAAAAGCGGTAGTAGAAATGCTACACAAAGTCACACCTAATGATATTCTAAGCTGTGCAAATAAATACTTTACAGATGATTATGTTTTATCAATCATTAAACCATAGGATTTTATGCAATGGTAATAACAGCAGACGGCAATTCTATTGATTTAATTAATAACAAAATACATAATAAGGTTCTTGTTATCGGTTGTATGCATGGAGATGAACCGCAAGGGGAGTATCTTATTAATGAATATCTCAAAGATCATTCCAACACAAAGATATCATTCATTCCTTGCCTAAATCCTGACGGAGTCAAAGCTCAAACTCGTGTAAATTCAAATGGTGTTGACTTAAACCGAAATTTCCCGACAAAAAACTGGGAACTTACAGAAAAGAATAATTTCTACGGCGGGAATGAACCTGCCAGCGAAATTGAAACACGATTTTTGATTAGTGTAATAGATGAATTTAAACCGGAATTAATTCTAACCTTACACGCTCCGTACAAAGTCGTTAATTATGATGGAAATGCTTTGGATATTGCAAAAAGAATTTCAGAAATAATAAAATATCCGGTAGAAGCTTCTATAGGCTATCCGACACCCGGAAGTTTTGGAACTTGGGCAGGAATTGAAAGAAACATTCCGACTATTACACTTGAATTAGATGAAGAAATTGAAGTAAAAGAATTAAGGAAACCGGTTTTTGAAATATTTAAAATGTTAGAAAATTTCAAAAACTCATAATACTGAAATAATTTTAAGGAATTAAGAATGGAAGATATAAAAAAAATTGTAGATGAATGCAAACTAAAACACATTGCAATAATTATGGATGGAAACAGACGTTGGGCTAAAGAAAGGAATTTACCATCCGCACTAGGCCATAAAAAAGGAGTTGATGCTCTAAAAGCTGCGATGAGAGCTTGCGATGATTTCGGAATCAAGTATCTTACTGTGTACGCATTTTCGACAGAAAATTGGAACAGAAAACCGGAAGAAGTTAATTTCTTAATGGATTTATTAGGACAAACTCTTAAAAACGAACTTAAAGAAATGCACGAAAATAATGTTGTTATTTCTTTTATAGGTGATACCACAAAATTAAGTCCAAAATTACAAGAAATTCTTAAAAATTCTGTTGAAACTACAAAAAATAACACTGGTGTTAATCTACAAATTGCGTTTAACTACGGTTCCAGAGATGAAATAGTTCATGCCGTTAAAGAAATTATCAACTCAGGCGAAACAAATATTACAGAAGAAACAATTTCAAAACACTTATATACAAAAAACATTCCTGATCCGGATTTATTAATCAGAACTGGCGGAGAAATGCGTGTTTCTAATTACTTGCTATGGCAAATTGCTTATGCAGAATTTATTGTTATTGATAAATTCTGGCCGGAATTTGATAAAGAAACACTTGCAAGTTGTGTTAAAGAATACAAACGCAGAAACAGAAGATTTGGGAAGTAATATTAAATCTAGATTGCCAGATTTAAAACAGCACCCTCGTCAAATTTTTTTACGATTGAATATATTTTTTGTTCATTAGCAGGAGTTGACATAAAGTATGCCTCTTTACTCCAAGGCAGAAATATTGCACCAAATCCGTTTGAAAAAAAATAAGCCTTATTTCTTATTTTTTGTGCAAGACTAATTTTATCATTAGCTGTATTATTACATATAAATGTATTATGTCCTAAACAACTGTAACCATAGCTTTCCAGTTTTTTAGCCAAAATTCGTGTTTTATCATAATCATCAGATGATAACTTTATACCATTAAAGCTAGTACCGTTATTAAAATTTATCTGCATTTACACACATCTCCTATTCAGTAACTTATTTTACAATATTTATTTTTACATTGCAACATTAAAAACAAAAGTCATACTTTACTTTTATTCATATTTGTAGTAATTTTTAGGGGTAAATTAATGTATATATAATTACAGAATAGGGAGTAAACGAGGCGAAAAAGAGAGCCGCTAAAAGCTTATTTTATTCGAAGAATTTGCTCCAAATATTAGAAAAGGAGAACTCAAATGAGTGAAAGAAAATTAGTAGGAACAGGCGAAATGTTCAGAAAAGCATTAGCTGGCGGATACGCTATCGGTGCTTACAACGTTAACAACATGGAAATTTTGCAAGGTATTGCAGAAGCTGCTGAAGAAACAAGATCACCAATCATTCTTCAAGTTTCAGCAGGTGCAAGAAAATATGCTAACCAAACTTACCTTATCAAATTGGTAGAAGCAGCTCTTGCTACAACTACAGTGCCTATAGCACTTCACCTTGATCACGGTGCAGACTTTGAAATCTGTAAAGCTTGTATTGATGGTGGTTTCTCTTCTGTTATGATCGACGGTTCTAGATTCCCATTCGAAGAAAATGTTGCTCTTACTAAGAAAGTTGTTGAATACGCTCACGAAAGAGGAGTTTCAGTTGAAGCTGAACTTGGTAAATTAGCTGGTGTTGAAGATGACGTTAACGTTGATGCTAAAGATGCTAAATATACTAACGTTAAAGAAGCTGTTGAATTCGTTAAACAAACTGGTTGTGATTCTCTTGCAATCGCTATCGGTACTTCTCACGGTGCTTACAAATTCAAAGGTGAAGCTAAATTAGACTTCGACAGACTTAAAGAAATTAAAGATGCACTTAAAGAAGCTGGTTTCGGTGATTACCCAATCGTTCTTCACGGTTCATCTTCAGTTCCTAAAGAATTCGTTGCTAAATGTAACAAATACGGTGGTAACTTACCTGATGCACAAGGTGTTCCAGAAGATATGCTTAACTACGCTTCTAAACATGGTGTAGCTAAAATCAACATCGATACAGACTTACGTCTAGCTATGACTTCTACTATCAGAGAATTCTTCATCGAACATCCTGAAAAATTCGACCCACGTGAATACATGGGACCTGGTAGAACTGCTGTTAAAGAAATGGTTATGCACAAAATGCGTGACGTTCTTGGAACAGCTGGTCACGCTGACGACTAGTGCTACGCACGTAGACATTGGGTCGGCTGCTTGGTGAATATTACTGGTTAGTATTAAAACATCCAGCTCCGCCTCTAAATGAAACTACAAGTTGTACGTAGACACAAATAAAAACTGCGCGTCATAGAACAAGTAGTGAGCGTTCCCTCTCCTCGGGGGAGTTTTCTACTTTACTTACCAGTAAGTAGTTTAAACTACAAGTTAGTAAGTGTATTGTAATGGGTGGGGGCTAATTTAATATAAATAAAACCTAATACACCTAATAAATATACGCAAAAGCAAGGGCTGAAAAGTCCTTGCTTTTTTTAGGGTAATGTATCCCAAAATCATTATAACAAGTTTAGGGCAATACTTGGTGTTTGGTTTGCTGTTGCAAGTAATGTTGCTGAAGCTTGTTGTAAAATTTGAGCCTTGATATAGTTTGAAGATTCTTCTGCTACATCGGCATCTCTTAATGTTGATAATGAAGATGTTATGTTTTCAGTCTGTACAGAAATTGATTCCACAGCTGATTCGATTCGGTTTTGAGCAGCACCTAAAGTAGTTGTTCTAGCTGAAATTTCATTAATTACACTATCAATCTTATCTAACATAGAACTTGCAGTTGTACCTTTTGTTAAACCAGCACATTTTGAAGCAACAACATCTTTATCTTCTCCAAATAATGACTTAATATCACCTTTTTTGAATAATGAAGAATCTAAAGTGATTTGGCTATCTGTAGCACTATATAAACCAACTTGAAGGTTGATGTCTTTCATAGAGCCATCCATCATCTTCAAACCATTGAATTCACAGTTTGCTGCAATTCTGTCTACTTCATCAAGTCTTGCAGTAATTTCTGATTGAATTGCTTTTAATGAATCAGAGCCGTAAGTTCCGTTTGCAGCTTGTTCTGTCAAATCTCTTACACGTTGTAAGTGAGATGAAACTAGGGAATAAGTATCTTCCAATGTTGTTAGCATATCAGCACCGGTTGCTGCGTTGTCTGCTGCTACATCCAATGAACCTAATTGAGTGTTCCAATTTGTTGCAATTGAATAACCTGCTGCGTTGTCTTTTGCATGGTTAATTTTGTAACCGGTTGTCATTCTTTCAATTGCTTGGTTCAATGAAGTGGTCGCCTTGCTCAAGTTTGATTGAACGATCATTGAAGATAGGTTTGTGTTAATTGTTAGTGCCATGTTATACTCCTTTCTGGCTTATCCTACTAATGCGTCCTTGCATTTGTTTCCCATATTTGGTTAATTCCACATTTCAAAAATTAATAACGCTTCTTGAAGAAATTTGTTACATATCGTTACAAATAAGACGTTATACATTCGTTCGTGATATAATACTGGAGAGGATAGGAGCCTAATATGGGGAAAATAATAATTGATAACAATCGTTGCAAATCTTGCTACATTTGTACGACTACGTGTCCTAAGGGATTAATAAAAAAAAGCAGCAAAACCAACAGACTTGGAGATTATATGGTCGAATTTGATGACCCAAAAGGAGAGTGTATAGGATGCGCAATGTGCGCAAAACGCTGTCCGGATATGGCGATAACAGAAGTTTATAGGTAGTGAACAGTGAGTAGTGAATAGATATAGTAATGTCCACTCACCACTCACCATTCACTAAATTGGAGATTTTAATGACAAATAAAAATGATAAAGTATTAATAAAGGGCAATTACGCAATTGCTCAAGCAGCGGTAAATGCAGGATGTCAATGCTATTTTGGCTATCCGATTACACCACAAACCGAAATTGGAGAATACCTAAGCGGCAAAATGCAAGAACTTGGTAGAGCTTATGTCTGCGCAGAAAGCGAACTAGGTGCAATAAACATGGTTATGGGTGCCGTTTCAACCGGTGTAAAAGCAATGACCTCTTCATCATCCTGTGCAGTTGCTCTTATGCAAGAAGCACTTTCATATGCAGCCTCAGACGAATTGCCGGTTGTGCTTGTAAACGTTATGAGAACCGGTCCCGGACTTGGCTATATTTATCCGGCACAAGGTGATTACAACCAAGCAGTATACGGTGGTGGAAATGGAGATTACAAAATCATAGTTCTAGCCCCATCTACAGTACAAGAATGTGTAGATTTAACATATAGAGCGTTTTATCTTGCACAAAAATATCGTAACCCTGTAATAATTCTTGCAGACGGCTTGCTTGGTCAAATGATGGAACCCGCAAGTTTTGGGGAATATCCTTATCCTGAAGTTGACGTATCTTCTTGGGCTTTAACAGGAGCAAAAAGTCGTCCTTCAAGAAAAATATATTCAGTTGCTCCGGATGAAAAGAAACAAATTCAGCATATTCATGATTTATTCAAAAAATTTGAAGTTATAACCGAAAATGAAACGACTTATGAAGAATTTAATACAGAAGATGCAGATGTTATCTTAACCGCATTTGGTTCTATGACAAGAAATATCAAAGCAGCGATGAATGTTTTACGCAGAAAAGGAACCAAAGTCGGATGCTTTAGACCGGTAACACTTTCTCCATTCCCTGCAAAAAGAATCAACGAACTGGCTAAATCAGGTAAAGATTTTATTGTTGTTGAAATGAATATGGGACAAATGTTCAAAGACGTTAAAAATGCTATAAATGGTCAAGCTAATATTGAATTAGTAAACAGACCTTGTGGTGAATGGTTAAGTGTAGAAGAAATTGTAGAATCTGTAGAAAAGATTTTGGAAGGTGGTAAGAAGTATGCAACAAGTATTTAGTATTCCAAAGGCATTTAAAGAAAATTTCAAGTATACTTTTTGCCCCGGATGCGACCATGGTATCGCAATTCGTTTAATTGGCGAAGTAATTGATGAATTAGGTATAAGAGAAGATATCATTACATCAACTTCAGTTGGATGTTCTGTTTTTCTATATGATTTTCTTGATGTAGACGCAGTAGAAGCTCCGCACGGAAGAGCTTTGGCTTCCGCTACCGGTGTAAAAAGAGCGAGACCGGATAAAGTTGTATTCACATATTCAGGCGACGGTGATTTTGCATCAATTGGTATCGCAGAATCTATGCACACAGCACTTCGTGGAGAAAAAATCACAAGTTTTTGCATAAACAATACAACTTACGGTATGACTGGCGGTCAGCTTGGACCTACAACTCTTATGGGACAAGTAACTACAACTTCTCCTACCGGAAGAAATAAAGAATACTACGGCTATCCTGTTAAAATTGCTGAACATATTGCTTTATGTGATGGAACAGCATTTTCTGCTCGTGTAGCATTAGATACGGTTCCACATATCAATGAGGCAAAGAAAGCTTTTAAAAAAGCGTTTGAAGTTCAATTAGAAGGCAAAGGTTTTGGTTTTGTAGAAGTACTTTCTTCTTGTCCAACGAACTGGCATATGTCACCGGAAGAGGCTCATAAAAGAGTTAAAGAAGAAATGATTCCGGTATTCCCTCTTGGAGTATTCAAAGGATAAGTTTAAATAGTGGGGACACAATTAATTATCCCACTCTACGTTATAATTAGGTGAATTCACCTGATATTAGGAGATTAAAATGGAAACAAATTTTATATTAGCAGGTTTTGGAGGACAAGGTATTTTATTAGCAGGAACGGTTCTGGCTAATGCATTTATGCTTGAAGGCAAGAATGTTACTTGGTATCCTTGTTACGGAGCTGAGATGAGAGGTGGAACCGTTAACTGCGAAATCGTAGTTTCTGATACAGAAGTAAGTTCCGTACACAAACAAGATACTGATTATGCTCTTGTGTTAAATCAGCAGTCCTTTGATAAATTCGTAAAAAGAGTTAAAAAAGGCGGTATGATAGTTGCGAATTCAACACTTGTGGCGGAAACAAGACCTAGAGATGACATTAAATATGTATTTGCGCCAATGGGTGAAATTGCAAATAAACTTGGCACAAGCAAAGTCACAAATGTTGTTTCTCTAGGGGTTCTATCATCTGTTTGTGAAATTGTATCAAAAGATTATCTAGCAAAAGGGGTTGAAAAAGTATTAGGCGAAAAGAAAAAGAGCCTCTTACCTCTTAATGAACAAGCTTTAAGTGCCGGTGCGGATTCACTCTGCGTATCACAATAGGAATTATTTTATGAAAAACGTAAGACAAGCCAATATAAATCTACATAAAGATGCTTGGGTTGAGATTAATCTGGAATCTTTATCACAAAATATTATTGAAATAAAAAAGGGCATACCCGCTGATAAAAAGTTTCTAGCGATAGTAAAAGCTGATGCTTATGGTCATGGAGCTTCTATGATTGCAAAAACAATGTTAGCATCCGGTGTTGATGCATTTGGTGTATCCTCTGTTGATGAAGGTTTGGATTTAAGACGTGTACGCATTAAATGCCCGATACTGGTAGTTGGTGCAATTCCTTTATGGGCAGTTGAATCGGCTGCACAAAATGATATTGCGTTTTCAATATTTAATGATGATCATTTGGCTGCTTGTAGAGAGGTTTATGAAAGAACTGGAATTCGTCCTAAAGTTCATGTAAAAATAGACACCGGCATGAATAGAATTGGTGTACGTTCAGAAAATGCAGTTGATTTCATTAACAAAGTTGCAAAAGCTGATTACTTGCAATTTGAAGGTGTATTTACTCATTTGGCATCAGCGGAAGAAGAAGATGAAACAGCAAAACAAATTGCAAGATGGAATAGTGTAATTGATAATATTGACACACAAGGACTTTTGATGCATATCCAAAATACTGCTGCGACTTTTGCTTATAATATAAAATCAAATATGGTAAGAGTTGGTATTTCTTTATACGGAATGTATCCTGATTTACCGGAACACATCAATTATAAACCAAAATTAAAACAAGTCATGGGTTTGAAAGGTAGAATTACAAACATTCACGAAGTAAAAACCGGTGAGGGAGTGAGTTACTGTCACAAATTTGTTGCTTGCGAGCCAACCAAAATTGCAACAATTCCGATTGGTTACGCTGATGGTGTTGCAAGATGCCTTTCAAACAAGATATATGGTCTATTGAATGGTCAACTTGTAAAGCAAGTTGGAAATATTACCATGGATCAAATGATGTTCGATATTGGCGATAATGATGCAAAAGCCGGTGATATTATAACATTATTAGACGATAAAGAACTGTCACTCGACAATTGGGCTGAAATTCTAGGCACAATAAACTATGAGCTCACTTGTCGTTTAAAAGTAAGATTACCAAGGGTTTACGTAAGATAAACAAAATATACAAAAAAAAAGGAATTCTTAAGAATTCCCATGGTTGTTTTTCATTTTTCGTGTTGTTTTCTATACTCGTTCTCTTCTCGTGTTTTCTCTTCTCTGTGTCCTCGTACTTAACTAATTTCCCCAAGGGTAATCACCCTGCTTCTCATCGCTGTCACAATTCCTTGAGTATATGTGACAGATTACAGGAGGTTACTAATCTAGTAGCGCCTCAAGAATTCTTGCATTTTTATCAGCAAGCGTGTTATTTCTCACTTGCGAACGTGTAATGTAGCTTCTTAATGCTTCTCTAATCAATTCTGAACGAGATCTGCTTTCGTTTTCTGCTACTTCGTCAATTTTGCCTAAAAAACTTTCAGGCATTGAAATTAATACTCTTGCCATAAAATATACTCCTTTTATACTCTATATACTGTTTTGTGTCTTGTATATATATAAAGTATTTCTAGTTTATAAAATTGCCTTTTTAAATTAAAAATATTAAGTTTTGTAAACTTAAATGTTTAATTTGCATATATCTTTTCTATAATATTTTGAATTATAATCAATAGATAAGGCTTCTTCATACATTTTTGAAACAGCACTAGCTGATGTTGCAGCTTTTGTACACACAACTAAAACAGCTCCTTCTGATACTTCATATTCCAAATATTTATTCTTATTTACAGACGGATAGAATATTATTTGGGTATCTTCATCTAAATTATCCAATCCTGATATAATATTTTCTTTATTAACTTTGTTTTTACAAGTTAGAACAATAGATGAAGAATATAAGTCTTTGTATATAATATCAGCAACCTCATCACTAAAAGAGCCTAAACAACAAGATTCAAACAAATCAAACAAATCACTACCAATCGTATTTAAAACCGGCATAGTATCACAATCTTGCATAAATGATTGATAGCCAAGAATTGAGATTCTGCCATCTTGAGTTAGAATTCCATTTACTCCCAAAATACCAAGGTAAGGATTTCCCTCAATTTCTAAATAATCAAGAGTCGGATAAATAACATTATCCATCAGAAAATACTCATTTTCACCAGTTAATTTGTAATTAGGAGAACACGCTCCCATGCCGCTTGTTAATTGTCCTCCATCTCCTTCTAGCTTATGTTTATAAGTAATTGACGAGCCAAAAGGTAAAGCTTTGTATCCATCAGTTATTGCATAAAAAGAAAACGGTGTACCATAAACATAATCTTCTATAATTATACGCTTATTTTTTTCAATGAAACTTAAATCTACTAAAGACTTTGCCAATAATTGAGAAGTAAAGATAGCTGCACTATTTAATTCATCCGTTTTCAACACAAACGGAACTTTTTGATTTTTTATATAGTCTAATACCATATTTTGTTTTTCAAAAATTCCAAATTTTGGTGTTGGAACACGTAACTTATAAAGAACTTTTTTCGCTAAAGCTTTATCAAATACAATTTTTGCAGCTTTAGAATCCGGAGCAAAAATTTTACGATTATTTTTATTAAATAATTCTACAATGTTTGATTTAAGAGCTGTAACAGACAAAGGAATAGTCATATCAATATCATTTTCCATTACAAAATCCAGAATTTCTGCAGAATTATTTTCTCTTATATCAAGACAAGTTGCGAATTCCTTCAAACTATCCGAAGTCGGAGTAATAAAAATATCATGTTTTTCAGCTAACTTTTGTGCTAAAGCATTCTCTTTTGCACCATTTCCTATAATTAAAATCTTCTTTCTCATAGGTTTATTATACCATAAAGAATTACATCAATTTATATAAAATTACAGCTGCTGACACGCTCAAATTAAGTGATTCAACTTTTTCAGACATTTCAATCGTAACATTTTTAGTAGCTAAATCTTTTAATTCATTACTTAAACCAGTTGATTCAGCACCAAACATTATCAAACATTTTTCAGCAGGTTTATAATCTTTTAGCCAAACAGATTTATTTGACTTAGGAAGGGTTGCAACACGCTCATATTCAGCAAAAACACTTAAATCATCCAATTCAAATACGGGAATTTTCCAAAGATTTCCAACAGATGAGCGAACACATTTTGGATTGTATAAGTCAACTGTATCACCGTACAAAACAACAGCATCAACATTAAATGCTGCAGCCGTTCTCAAAATTGTACCCAAGTTACCCGCATCTTTAATATTTTCTAAGAGAACGACTTTTTTGTAATCATTTGACCATTTTCTTTGCAATTGTTTTGCAACAGCGACAGCTTTTGGAGCAGATTCTGTAGAAGAAATTTTTGCAAGAACAGCTTCAGATGTTTCAATTCGATTATCAAAACCCACAAAATCATTTGAACCATCTAACACAAATAAATGTTCAATTTCTAAACCGGATTCAATCGCTTCTTCTATGCATTTTGTACCTTCTAGCAAAAATTTGTCCTTACGGTATTTTCTCTGCAATAGCTTTGCTGTTTCTTTTACTAAATCATTATTTACACTGGTTATTTTCATAAAATTTTAAAATCCTTAAGCCAAGTTTTTTCTTGTTCTGTTAGCAAATCATAATTAATCAACTTGCCTTCATATCCCATTTTAACAAAAGAATGAATTTTTCCATCCTTTTTGTAACAAGAATTTTCTAATCTTACTCCAAAATGTTTAGGATTATACATCCCAGGTTCAATGGTGAAAGTCATACCATCTAAGATAGGAGTTTTTGCAATCTCATTTTGAGAAAGATTCGGAGGAGCTTCATGAACATTAATCCCAATGCCATGACCTAAGCCATGTCCAAATGTAAAGCCGTCAATTTTGTTATCTAGAATAGAATGGGCTTGTGTATCAATTTCAAAACCGGTTATCGAGCCTTCCTCACTCGCCCTCTGGGAAAGGGATGATGTAAGGGTAATAAAATTAAAGCTATTCAAAAAAGCCTTCAAGACCGTTGTATAAACAGTTTTTTGTAATTCATTCGGTTCACCTTTTACAAATACTCTTGTTATATCAGTAGCCAAACCGCTTTCATAATAAGCACCACAATCAATCAATACCAACGAACCTTCTGTTAGAATTACATCTTTTGCATTTTTGGCATAATGCGCTAAAGCTGAATTCTGATTAATCGCAACTATTGAATTAAAGCTTAATGATTTAGCGCCATAATTAATAAACTCTTCTCTCAAACGTGTTGCAATATCATATTCTGATAGGTTGTCATTATTCTCAATAAAATCACGTATTGCCAACATAGTTTTATCTGTAGCTTCAAAAGCTTTTTTATAAGCTTCAAGTTCTTCTTCTGTTTTTATTGATTTCATTATTTTTATTTTAGAGGGCTCATCAATAGGTTTTATTATCAAGCCATAATCATAAGCATTTATACTTGATTTATCAACAATAAGCCCATTTTTATACTCACGAATTGTTTTAATATATTCATTATCTGTAAATAATTGTTGACTACCATCAGGAAATACCAATAATTTTGCCCAGATTTTTGAAGAACAATCTTTAGAGAAATCTCTTTTACCAGTTAAATATGAAACTTCTTCTAGATTCGTTACGAAAGTTGTTTTGTCAGGTTTATAAACTATTGGTTTTGTCGCTTGTACATAATTTTCGGGCTTATGCTCTTCTGTAAAATCATTAATCGGATCAGAATCAAGTAAAACGACATTAAAATCATTAAAACTTTCAAGTCGTTTTTGTGAAACTTTTTTCGCTACAATACCAAGTGTTTTGTCCGGCTCAATTAGCTTTTTGATTTCATCATCCTGTTTTTGCCCCAATTGTAATTTGACAACGGTAACATCTTTATTTACTTCATTATCAGCTTGTGTATGATACCTACCATCAACAAATAAATAGATTTTATCTTTTGTAAGCAAAGCATCTCCGGTTGAACCGGAAAAACCGGTCAACGTATAACGTGCATTTTCACTCAAAGCAGGATACTCAACCAAATACTCGTTGGTACAACAAACAAGTAAGTAATCTAAATTTAGTTTATTTAAAATGTTTTTATACATAAATATTATTTTCCTCTCATCTCAACCCTAATTGGATTATTAAGTAGAGTTAATATTACAACAACAGAATAAAAAATAATCAGTACAACGTCATTACGAGCGGAAGCGAAGTAATCCAGTCTTTAAACTAGTAGATAAAGATTTGTTATAAATTTCAATGGATTGCTTCGTCACTAACGCTCCTCGCAATGACGGCACTAAAAATATATCAAACTGGCGATAAAAATTTATTTGGTTTAATATAACTTTCAACTTATGAAAGCTGACTGTTATGTCTACGTGCGTAACATTATAAAATTTGCATTAAATTTGTAGGCACACAATTGAGGCGAAGCTTGTCCTTATAATAAAATTTAGTAATTTTCACCTAGTAGCCGACCTAATGTCTACGTGCGTGGTACCATAGAATTAACGTTAGACTTGTAGTCCCACCAATGAGGCGGAGCTAGTAGATTATTAAGCAATCTTGTCGCTACCACTATGCAGCCGACCCAATGTCTACGTGCGTAGCACTATTCGTCGATGTCAGTTAGTTTGATTAAATGCCAGCCGAATTGAGTTTCCACGGGTTCTGAAATTTCGCCTTTTTTAAGCGCAAAAGCTGCATCTTCAAAAGGTTTAACCATCATACCTTTACCAAACCATCTTAAATCCCCACCATCACGACCAGATGGACATCTAGAATACTGTTTTGCTAAATCTTCAAATGCTACACCATTTTTAATATCTAATAATAGATTTTCAGCTTGTTCTTTTGTTTCAACAAGAATGTGACTTGCTCTAATTTTCATATAAATCTCCTTATTAATTATGCTAGTCTATTTTAACATCAATATAAAATTTTCACAAACGTATAAAAAAAGATGCACTTGCTCTCAACAAGTGCATCTTTTCTAAAAAAAAGGCTAACCTTTCGGCTAGCCGTAAATATCAACCAACAATTTCTTTAACTTCTGCTTGAAGATTTTTTGAATCAATCTTAATGCTTGGTCCCATTGTTGTTGTCAAATAAATTGACTTAACATAAGTACCTTTAGCAGCAGATGGTTTTGCTCTAAGAACTGCATCAACCAAAGTTCCGTAGTTCTTAACTAAATCTTCGTGGTTAAATTGAACTTTACCGATAGGGCAGTGAATCATACCTTGTTTATCAGCTCTGAATTCAACTTTACCTGCTTTAGCATCCTTAACTGCTTTAGCGATATCAAGAGTAACAGTACCAGTCTTAGGGTTTGGCATTAAACCTTTTGGACCTAAAACTCTACCTAACTTACCTAACATACCCATACAGTCAGGAGTTGCAATTAATGTATCAAATTCAAACCAACCACCAGCAATTTTGTCGATAATTTCTTCTGTACCATAGAAATCAGCACCTGCGTCTTTTGCTTCGTTAACTTTTGGTCCTTTTGCGATAACGCAAACACGAACTTCTTTACCCAAACCTGCTGGTAACACAACAGTTGATCTGATTTGTTGTTCTGCGTGTTTTACTTCAATACCTAATCTCATGTGGCATTCAACTGTTTCGTTGAATTTAGCTACTTCTTTAGATACTTCTTGTAATTTAGTAAGAGCATCACGACCTGTTGCAGGTTGTTCAAAACCAGCTAACAATTCTTGAAGCTTCTTTTGTTTTTTAGTTATTTTTGACATTATTCTTATCCTTTCATGGTGTTAACGGATTTTTCAATCCTTCCATATTATCTCTTTGTCCCTCATAATAATATGAAGGTCGGGTGTGAAAACCTACGCTTCTTCTTTAACAGTAACACCCATTGCTCTGCAAGAGCCTTTAATCATGTTTACAGCAGCATCCATAGAAGTTGCGTTCAAATCGTTCATTTTGATTTTAGCGATTTCTTCTAATTGAGCTCTTGTAATTTCACCAACTTTAGTTTTGTTAGGAACAGCAGAACCTTTTGGAATGTTTAATGCCTTCTTAATCAAAACAGGAGCTGGAGGTGATTTGATTACAAATGTGAAGCTTCTGTCTTCGTATACATCAATAATAACAGGGATAATATAACCTGCTTGAGATTCAGTTCTAGCATTGAACTGTTTGCAGAAATCCATGATATTAACACCGTGTTGACCTAAAGCCGGACCAACTGGAGGTGATGGATTTGCTTTACCTGCTTGAATTTGCAGTTTAATCTTTCCTACTACTTTTTTTGCCATTTTGTTCTCCTTTCGTGGTACTAACGGGGGGCATCCCCTTCCACGTTATTTGTATTGTGTTGAACCTCACCCGCATCTGTAACTTTCGCAAAGCTCAAGAACATCTGCGACCTCTCATCTAGAGAGGTATAGCTCGATTATAACTTTTGAATTTGTTTGTATTCCAATTCAACCGGAGTTTCACGACCGAATATAGAAACCATTGCTCTAAGTTTAGCCTTATCAGGATAAACTTCTGTAATATCACCAACAAACTCTGCGAATGGACCAGAGGTAATTCTAACTTTTTCACCAACTTTAACATCCATTTCGATTTTTTGAGTTTGTGCAGTTGATCTGTGAATAATCTTTTTAATTTCACTGTCTTTTGCAGGAATAGGCTTTTTAGCAGAACCAACGAACTTAGTAACACCGGCAGTGTGTCTAACAACATACCAGCTGTCTTCATCCATAATCATTTCTACTAAAACATAACCAGGGAATATTTTTTCTTCTCTTTCCTGTTTTCTACCGCCTTTAATTTGGGTAACAGTCTTTTGTGGAACTTCAACTCTGAAAATTTTATCACCCATGTTCATATATTCAATACGTTTTTCTAAGTTACTTTTAACCTTGTTTTCGTAACCGGAATAAGTGTGAACAATATACCAACGCTTTTGGTTCTTTTTATCAGAAGATTTTTGACCTTCCAATTCCTGAACATCTTCAGTAAATTCTTCATTTATAATGTTTTCATCTTTTTCAGTCATTATTCTTACCCTTCAAATTAAAACTTAGATAACAATGCGTTGAATAATATATCTACAACATAAATAAAAACAGTAAATATAAAAACAATCGCAACAACAAAGAAAGTCTCAACAACTACCTGATTCTTTTCAGGCCAAGTTATTTTTCCGAATTCTGTTCTAACACCCTTAAAATAAGTAATGATATTTTTCTTTGCTGTTTCAAAAGTATCGTTCATTTTTAATAACCTATATTTTAAATAATTCGCGCCCTGAAGGACTCGAACCCTCGACATCCGGTTTTGGAGACCGACGTTCTACCAACTGAACTAAGGACGCATATTAGATGCTTAGAAGCTAAGAGGCACAGAGGCTAAGCCTTTTAATAACGACCACGCATCTTTGCATCTACGCATCTATTCTTCTACTTAGTTTCCTTGTGAGTAGTGTGTTTTTTGCAAGTTGGGCAATATTTGCTCAATTCTAATCTGTCTTTGATATTCTTTTTGTTTTTAACAGTTGTGTAATTTCTTTCCTTGCAATCTTCACAAGCTAGAACTACCATTCTATCATTTTTACCTTTGATACCCATTTTTAAGTTCCTTTATATTTTACCGTTATTGCTATTTTTTCAAGTTTTTGACCTTTTTAAAAAGAATGTGATAAACACATTCTTTCTTTTTAAATCGGCGTATACATTATATGCTAAAATAAACATAAATAAATTGCAAATATTTGTAAAGATTTTTTAAAATTTATTTTAATTGAACAACAATCACATCTTGAACGCACAGCAAATAAGAGTAATAATATACTAAATTAATGTGCAATTTTTTGCACTATTAACATTACCTTTTCAATTTAGAAAAACTTTTATGCTAAAATAAGTTTAAAAAGGAGTATAAATATGGTTAAATCTATTATATTGGCTGCCGGAAAAGGCACAAGAATGAAATCTGATATGCCAAAAGTTTTGCATACAATCTTTGAAAAAACACTCTTGGGTTATGTTATTGATGCTGTTAACAATACAGGAATAGCTGACGAGAATTTTGTAATCGTGGGACACCAAGCTGAAAGAGTTGAAGAATATATTAACAAAAATTATGATAACGCAAAATGCGTTCTTCAATCACCACAGTTGGGAACAGGTCACGCTGTTAGCATGGCACTACCTTACTTAAAAGACTTTGATGGCGAAGTAATAATTCTATGTGGCGACACACCATTAATTACATCCGAAACAATAAAAGAATTTGTTGAAGCACATAGAAATTTAAAATCTGATATTACAGTAATGAGTGCCATCTTTGAAAATCCTACAAACTATGGTCGTATTATCAGAAATTCTGACAATACCCTTAACTCTATTGTTGAAGAAAAAGATGCCACTTTGGAACAAAAAGCAGTTAAAGAAATTAATGCAGGAATTTATTGTTTAAACTGGGCTAAAATCAAGCCTGCGTTTTCTCAATTAAAAACTAATAACGCTCAAGGCGAATATTATTTAACCGATATTATCAAATGGGGCAACGAACAAAATTTATCTGTAAACGCTTACACTCTAAAAGATAATGAAGAAATTTACGGAATAAATTCTAAAGCAAATCTTGCAGAAGCAACAAAATTATTGAACAGAAAAATAGTAAACAAACACCTCGCAAATGGTGTTCAAATTATTGACCCTGCTACAACATGGATTAGCCCAGATACAGAAATAGAAGCTGATACAATTATTTACCCTTCAACTTACATTGAAGGTAAAAACAAAATCGGTAAACATTGTAAAATTGGACCTTTTGCACACTTAAGAGGCGATGTTGTATTAGAAGATTACGTAAAAATCGGCAACTTTGTTGAAGTTAAGAAGACTACAATAAAATCTCACACAAATGCTTGTCACTTAACCTATTTAGGTGATAGTGAAATCGGTTCCAATGTTAACATTGGCGCAGGAACGATTACAGCAAACTACAATCCGCTAACAAAAGTTAAAAGCAAGACTATCATTGGCGACAATGTTAAAATTGGCTCTAATTCAGTACTCGTAGCTCCGGTTACGATTGAAGAGGGTGCTAATGTTGGAGCATTGAGTGTAATAACTAAAAACGTTACAGCTTGGGCACTTGCAATTACAAGAGCACCAATGAGAGTTGTTGAAGGTTGGGTTAAGAAACATTTGGGATAAGGGAGCCCTATTGCTGCAACCTATCCGCATCTGTAAGGCTCTGCACAGCATCGCCTACAGCTGCGACCTCCCTATCAAGGAAGATTAATCACTTAAAACGATATTTGATAAGAGTAAAAATAGCTTGGACACCATCTTTCCAAGTTATTTTTTTGCCTTCACTTTCTTGTCTTGCATTATATGATATTGGAATTTCCATAAATCGGACATTCTTTTTCAACACTTTTGCAGTAATTTCCGGTTCAAAATCAAAGCGATTAGATTCTATTGTTATACCTTGAAGAACATCTGCTCTAAAAGCTTTATAGCAAGTTTCCATATCTGTTAAATAAGTTCCATAAAGAATTCTTGTCATAAAAGATAAAAAGACATTTGCAAGATAACTTAAAGCTAGAAATTTGCCATTATTACGAGTATCTGCTAAACGAGAGCCATAAACTACATCGGCAGAATTTGTCACAATCAAGTCAACTAGAGGTTTATAGTCTTCTGGATTATACTCTAAATCCGCATCTTGAATAATTATAATATCACCGGTCGCAGAAAGCATTCCAGTTCTCAACGCAGCACCTTTGCCCATATTGCGTTGGTGATACAAAACTTTGTATGGCAAATCTTTGTACAAATCTTTAGTTCCATCTGTCGAATAATCATCAATCAGCATAATTTCTTTTTCTAGCCCAAAATCAACGGTTTCGACCCGTTTAAGAATCTCAAGCAAAGAATTCTTCTCGTTATACACCGGAATTAAAATTGATATCTTATTCATTTCCTAGCCTCTACTTAGCTCTCATCATAAAAAACTTGTTTTTATACACCGTTTTATAGTATTATAAAATAAACAAGAGAGGGTTGGAATGACTTTAGAGAATTTTATTTATGAGTCAGTTTCAGAAATACTTAATGGCAAGTATGACGAAGTAAAGGAAAGTATTGAAAAACATAAAGATATCTACAAGGATGATACTGCTATATGTTT
Source organism: uncultured bacterium (assembly GCA_900549855.1). Lineage (GTDB taxonomy): Bacteria > Cyanobacteriota > Vampirovibrionia > Gastranaerophilales > Gastranaerophilaceae > CAG-196. Next base: position 58,326 of record URPS01000008.1, read on the forward strand.
TAGCCTTTTAGCACTCGGTGCTTATATCAAAAAAGATAACCAAAGTTATTATCAATTTATGAATGACGCTTCGTTTTTAGTGGAACAAAGCCATGACCAACTTACTAAAATATTTCATGAAATGATTTTGGGATACATAAATTTTTCAGAAAAAAGTACTGCACTTTATTCAATTAATTATAATAAAGCACGCAAACTTTCTATCAAAAATCAAAAAACTGAATTTTTTGAAAAATTAAATAAATTGCTAAAATGTCCGCCAATAAGTCATTATAGCAATCACAACCAAACAAAAGACCCTTTAATATCTTTAGTTAATATTGGGCAGGCTGTTGCAGCGGAAAAAGATATTGATAAATTAATTAAAACAATTGCAGAAGAAACAAAAACCGCTCTTAATGCAGATAGATGTACTGTTTATATGTACGACAAGGAGCATAACGAGCTGTATTCAAAGGTTGCAACAGGTTTGGATACTAAAGAACTTAGAATCCCAGCTGATAAAGGTCTTGCCGGACATGTTTTACAAACCGGTGAAACTATAAATATTAAAGACGCTTATAGTGATTCAAGATTCAATCCGGAAGTTGACAAAAAGACAGGTTACAGAACAAAAACAATTCTTTGTATGCCAATAAAAAACTTTAACCAAGAGATTATTGGTGTATTTCAGGTGCTTAACAAATTTGATGAATATTTTACACCTGATGATGAAGATTTATTAGTAGCAATCGCTTCTAGCGCAGGTATTTCTTTAGAAAACGCACAGCTATTTGAAAAGCAAAGAAAACTTTTAGAAGAACAAAAAGTTGTACTTGATAGCTTTATTGAAACACTCGCAACCTCTATTGATGCTCGTGATAAGATTACTTCCGGTCATTCATCAAGAGTAAAGATGTACTCGTCATTGATTGCCCAAGAATTTGGCATGGAAAAGAACGATTTATATATTTTGGAAAAAGCTGCAGCTTTGCACGATATTGGTAAAATCGGCATAAGAGATTCAGTTTTACAAAAAGAAGGAAAATTAACACCGGAAGAATACAAACATATTCAACAGCACGTTGAAATTACCCACCATATTTTGGAAAAAATTCATATGTCTAAAGATTTCCAACAGATTACTGAAATTGCTTGTTCTCATCACGAAAAGTTTGATGGGACAGGATACTATAGGCATCTTAAAGGTGAAGAAATTCCGTTCGGCGGAAGAATTTTAGCGGTTTCCGATGTATTTGATGCAATTACGTCAAAAAGACATTATCGTGACAAAATGCCAATCGAAAAAGTTATTGATATCATAAAAAATGGTGCAGGTTCACACTTCGACCCGCTAGTTGTAGAAAAGTTTTTAGCAATAAAACTTAATAAAATTGTGAGCGTGTTTATCACTGAAAATCACTTGAAGATTAGTAAAGAAGATATGAAAACACTTGAAAAATACAATCTACTTGATTTATATTACTCAATAGTAAATAATTGTAGTAACAAATTGTTGCAAGTGTTTAATAAATATTATGTAGGTGTAGATTTAGAGCATGAGTAAAACATTAAGAGAATTAATTATATCCTGTTTAATACTTGCGTCTGTCCAGTGTGTATGGGCTGATGAAGCTAAACCTTTGAAAGTTAAAGCTGAAACAAATGTTGCGAACATGGATATGGTAATAAAAGATAATTTCATCAAAGCAAAATACGCATCAGCAGAAAATCGTTTTGTACAAAGCAACGTAAAAGCATCTTATGACGATTTTAATGACATTATCCAAAGAGCATCGCATGATGATTATGTATTCCTTGTATACGGAATAAAAATGGCTGAATATGGTTTTTTTGATTTATCTGACACTTTGATAAGCAAACTGGATGATAATGGTTTTACCAACTCTTATGTTAAAGATATAAAAAATTTCTATTACCCTTCTGCAATGGTAAATTCTAAAGATATTGTTTATTTAGCTGACGCTTATTCAAACATTATTTATAACAATATGGCAATAGAAACAACCTCTGAGCTTTTGAATTCAAATCAAGCTGCGGAAAGTGATTACAAAAATTATTTAATCGCATTGGGATATTACAAATCCAATAATTTGCAACAAGCTTTAAAATACATCAATAATGCGATTGTAGAAAACGATGTAAATATTAATTATTTATCATTAAAAGCAAAAATTTTAGCGGATTCAAATAAGCCGAAACAAGCTTTAAAGATATTAGAGCAAATCAAAAAAACTGAATTTCAGACAGTTGATTTCCAAACAAAAGTAAGGGCTATCGAAGAATATATTCTATATAAAACTTCAAAAGTTGAAGCATTGAAAGATTATCATTTGGCTTATTATTATCATTTGCAAGATAAGAGCCTTCTTGCTACAAAAGTTTTGCAATCATCAATTTTGCAAGCAAAACAATATAGTCCGCTTATATTTTCACTTTTAGGCAAAATCTATTATGACAACGATGAGCCGCTTAAAGCTCAAGAGTTTGCAACAAGAGCCTTTAAAGATGACAATAAAAACTACTTAGCTGCACTTACACTTGGCGATATTAGTTTTGACGATAGAAAATATAATGATGCGCTAAAATATTACAAAAAAGCTAAATGCCTCACAAAAGATGCAGAACCGTCTGTTGGTATAGCTAAAACATATTTAGCTCTAGATAACGAAAAAAAATCGAAAAAATTATATGACAAATTGTTGAAAAAATATGATAAAAACGAAGAGTTGCTTGTAAATTCTTTACAAGTATTCCCTCAAAAAGCAGACTATTATTTGCCAAAAGTAGCTTCAATGGATATTTCTAACAACGATATTTGGCTAGGCTTGGCTAATCTTGCAATCAGAGATAAGAATTTTACAATGGCAGCTGCATATCTAAACAATTCTTATTATATTGACTCAAACAATTTCAAATATTATTATTATCTTAGCCTTGTATTGAGAGCAAAAGGTGAAAGTGATCTGGCAAACCAATCATTGATAAGATGTTCAAGGCTAAATTCTGATTATGCGGCAGATGTACATCCGGGGCGAAGTGTTTATGAAGACTAATATTTTAATTGTAGAAGACCATGAATTAACAAGATTTGGGCTAAAAACAGCCTTTGAAGCTTGCGATTTTATTGAAAACATTTTTGAAGCAGAATCGGCTGAAAAAGGTTTGAGTATAATAAAAGACAATGAAGTCGGACTCATTATTATGGACTTAGGACTTCCGGGAATGAATGGAATTGAAGCGACAAGAAAAGTAAAAGAGCTTAACAAAGATATCAAAATTGTCGTCTTAACTTCTCATAATGACGACCAAGAAGTATTAGACAGTCTGAAAGCCGGAGCAAACGCTTATTGTTCAAAAGAAATTAATCCAAAGAGATTAACTCAAGTTGTACAGTCTGTTTTAGATGGCGCAGCGTGGTTTGATCCTTCTATTTCTCATATTGTATTAGAGGCCGCAACTAAATCACAAAACATTTCAGCTTCGAAACCTGAACGTGACTATGGGCTGACTTCAAGAGAAACACAAATTCTAAAATTAATTACAGAAGGATACAGCAATATTGAAATTGCAAAAGAACTTTTTGTAAGTATAAATACTACGAAAGCTCATGTTGCAAGTATCTTGCAAAAACTTGAAGTAGATGATAGACTACAAGCAGCACTAAAAGCGTTAAAAGAAAGATTGGTATAGTTTGATGGGCGGAATTGCTTCAATATTAGTCGTAGATGATAATCCAAAATACTTGGCAGATGCACTTCCTATGTATGGTTATGATGTAACTGTCGCAGAAGATGGGCTGGAAGCTCTTAAAATTTTGGACAAAAAAGAAGGCGCTTTTGATTTAATCCTGCTTGATGTTATGATGCCAAATATGGATGGCTGGGATACGCTAAAAGCTATCAGAAATAACAAAAAGATTAAATATATACCTGTAATTATGATTACAGCAGTAAGTGAAGACCAAAAGGTTGTATCCGGATTAAGAATCGGTGCTGATGATTATATTGTTAAACCTTTCATTCTACCGAATCTTTTGGCTAGAATTGAGGCAATTTTAAGAAGATGCGAATGGCAAAAAGAAGCAAAACCTAAGCAAGAAGCTAATATTAATAATAATGTTAGTATTGATGTATTGACACCAAAAGAAAAAGAAGTGCTTGCACTCGTAGCTAAAGGCGCTAGCAATCAAGAAATTGCTGATAAGCTTTTTGTCAGAGATGTGACCATAAAAACGCATTTAAACAGTATTTTCAAGAAATTGAAGGTTACAAACAGAACACAAGCGGTGTTGCTTGCAATGCAAATGAATTTGATTAGTTAAAAAGGAGCCAAAATGTTATCAAAAGAAGAACTCACAGACCTTTTATTATCTGATATTCAACAATTTAATGAAGAAGTAAAAAACAATCCAAGTGGATTGGATTTAAGCGAAACTGATTTGAGTGGCGCAAATTTGAATGGTGCGGAGTTTGTGAATGTTGATTTAACTTCATCTTCTTTTGCTGATAGCCATTTGACCGAAGTAAAATTTGATGGTTGTGATTTAACATCCGTTGACTTTACAAGAGCAGAACTTATTGAATGCAATTTTAATGAATCTGTATTAAACGGAACAGATTTTAGCTATGCAAAAGTTGATTATTGCAATTTTTCTGATGCAGATATGGCAGGAGCAATTTTTCAAGGCGCAGATTTAACGAATTCAGATTTTTCTATGTCAGAAAATTTAAGCGCATGCCGATTTGACGAAGAAACAATTTGGCCTGATAACGAATATTTGCCGGAAGACTTTGATACAAAGTATTCTTCTGATTTATCATCATTGCAAGATGACGATGATTATCAACATTCAGATTACTAAAATTATTTGTTATTGCATATTTTCTTTTAATATTATAAAATGTGTCATGTTAAAGGAGATATGTGATGCGTTTGTGTGCGACAAATAATACATCATTTAATGGTATAAAATTATCGTCAAATAATTATGACAAGACTCGAAATATTGCTAAAAACCTAGAAAGACTCGGGTATGATTGTTTAGGACATAAAACTTTTATTTGCAATAATACTTTGCAAGATAAGATTAATCTTGGAAAACAAATTCGTAATAAAGCATATTTTTACCAAAAAGGATTTGGTGCTATATTTTTGCCTTGGAGTCAAGAAGCTTATATTATGTCTACACCGGCTAATGAGCAAATGCTTTTTAAACACATAAA
>URPS01000009.1 GCA_900549855.1 uncultured bacterium
AAAGATTATCCTATAACGACAGATGGCTGTGGAGTTCCTATTTTAAGCATGCCACTTTATAATATGCTAATCGGATATATTAACTTATTACAATATGACAAAATTATTAATTCAATAAAACACAATCCATATATTTTCGGTGGAGAAAATCGACTTGACACTGAGATTATTGAACACAGTGAAAATATCATAGCAAAAGTCGGAGCCGGTGGACTTTGTATTGTTCTAAATTTAAAAAAAAGAGATGCATTTATTATTAAAATCAATGACTGCTCAATGGAAGCCAGACGTTTCGCAGTACTAGAAACTATTAACAAATTAGACTGGGGAAATATTTCTTTTGGCACAAATATAAAAACAATTCAAGGAAAAACCGTAGGCAAAATTTTAATTAAATACTAAGCGGATAAAGATGTTGAAAGTCCTTCCATAATATTATAAAAATCTTCTTTTGGTAAAGTTGACATAGTTTTCATTGCATAAGACAGCAAGCTAACTTTGTCATACCATCTTCTTGAATTAGAAACCTTATATAACCCCAAAACTCTATCAATGCCGATGCTTACATCAGACTCTTCGTTTTCTTCCTCATCGTGCATTTCTTTTATTTGTTTAACAACATTGGTTAAATCACGAGATAACGCTCTGCGTCTATTTTCATCCATATCTTTTAATAACGCAAGAGCTCGCTCTGTATGCTCATTTGAATCGTACCAACGTCTGTTCATAACCCTTCTCTCCCAATACACATTATAATTATATGATAAGAGAGATTTCTTGCAATCATACGTTTGATGGAAATAGAAAATTTGTTCTCTGATTAAACTATATTACAAAATGTAACTAGTTGTTTGCCATGTACAGCAATGACGCAAAGTGTAACTAACTCATGCTTCTTTTATTCTAAACCAATTCACAAACTTGTTAAAAAGGTTGTTTGTCGGGATATCTTCTTCCTTGATATCAGAATCAAATTCTATTTCATTTTGATTCTTATCCTCCGAACGCTCAAACATGTCCTCATCTTCATCTTCTTTACGTCTTTTCCCTTGACGGAAATACATTCCACCACCGCCCATACCGCCGCCATCTTTATACGCAGCCTGAGCCTTATTGATTGGGTTGATATTACTATTAAAATCAAAAGACATAATTTTGCCTTTTTAATTATACATTGCATGTATATTATAACATATTTTCTACATTTTTGTGCTAAAATCATACTGTTGAGGTAAAAATGAAAAAATTTTTGAGCTTGTTTTTTACATCTGTAATTTTGTCCGGCATGTGTGGAATATGTGAAGCAAAAGATATGCGCTTTATACAAATTAGCGACGTGAGATATTCTGCAGGTAGTGACAATCAGACTTTTGCAAATGTTATCCAAGATGTTAACAAACAAAAAAATGTGGAGTTTGTAGTATTTACCGGTGATAACTTGAATAAACCATCAACTGATGATTTGGACGGATTTATAAAAGAGGCTAAGAAATTAAATTGTCCATATTATATTGTCATTGGTGATAAAGATGTAAACAAATTAAAACACCTCAGCAAAGTTGAATATGTAAAATATCTAAAAAAACATATTCGTAAATACAAACCTGAAACACCAAGCTATACCTTTATAAAAGACAATATTGTCTTTATTGTTGCTGATGGTGCAAAAGATGTAATTCCAGGAGCAAACGGATATTTTAAAGAAGATGTTTTGACTTGGCTTGATAACGAATTAACAAAATACCAAGATAAAAATGTCATCATTCTACAGCATTTCCCTATAATTCCGCCTTCTGAAAAAGAAGCTTATTACACTTTTAAACCGGAAGAATATATGAAAGTTCTTGCTAAGCATAATAACGTAAAAGCTGTTATTTCCGGTCATTTTGGGGTTAATAATGAGCAATCCGTAAGAGGGGTAAGTCATATTTCAACTGCAGGGATACCTGATTATAGAATCATCGATGTTATGGACGCCGATACTCCTAACCCAACAATTTGGGCTCAATTAAAACAAGCCGAATAACATAAATTTGCAAGCCGCAAGCGCTAAACCTTTAAGTCCGGCATAATCATTTTGACGCTCTTTGTTGATTTTAGAAAAATTCACATTCTCACCATAATTATATTTTTCTAAGATTTTTTTAAATCCGTGAACATTTTGTAATTCTTTGCTTGTTCTAAAATGTTCACGTAATGATAATTTCTTTTCCGGCTTAAACTCTGGTGAAGATGCAATATTATCACACAGCATACTTCTTAAATTCATCTTTTTACCGCTTTCCGGATGGTGCATTGAATGTTTTCTATGAAAATCTGACACAAAAGATTTTGGGAAGCCAAAAAGATACATTATCATCTTATCTGCATCATGCGTAATTGCATCAATAGAGTTGTTACCATATAATTCCTTTTCAATCAATGCAAAAACAATTTTGTGATCATAAGTATGTTTTATATTCTTAACATAATTTTTTGCATAATTTTTGATTCTGTCAACAACTTTTTTCAATGGAGATTGTCTTATCTTGTTTGCAGGATTAATGCTCAAAAGACCGGCAGCGCACTTAGCTCCTGCCGGTCTTTTCACAAATTTATCCATACTTTCTTCAAACACATTCTGAGGTACACGGCACGCTCCTTGAAATGTCATTCCTGTATAATTCCCAACTCGATGTCGGTTCTCAGGAAAATTTTGAAAATAATTAGGGTTAATATTACACTTTATGTCCATAATTAATTTTTGCACAAAAATTTTTTATTGCAACAAGTAATTTTATTTCTTTAAATACTACATACACATGATATGTAGAATTACGTAATATGTTAAAGTACTATTGTTTGAACATAGTGTGAGGCTTTTACATGAACAATAATTCTAATAAATATGAATACACTGTTTATAACAAGTCTTCTGCTATATATAGCACTACTGAAAATGAATCCGGCAGTGGAGAAATTTGTGTAGTTCCAGATGAGGTTGCAAACAAATTTAACTGGGGCGCTTTTGGGCTTGGGTTTATTTGGGGGATTGCAAATAAGTCCTACTTAACTTTATTTTGGCTTATTGGACTAAAATTACCATTTAGTTTTATCATTTGTCTTATTATGCAAATTTGGTTTGGTAAAAAAGGTAATACTTGGGCTTGGCAAAATAAACGTTGGGATAGTATAGAAAAATTTCATGAAGCACAACGCAAATGGGCAATTGCTGCTATAATTACAATGTTAGCAGCCATTCCTGTAATCAACATTACAGAAAAAATTATATCTGCATCTGAACACACCTATAAAAAGCAAGCAAAAACTATGCGATTATATGATGTTGAAGGTATTGATTATTCTTTTAAAAAATTACCACAAAGGATTGTGGAATTTTTAAAAACTAATGAAAATTATAAAGATTTATATGATGGTAAAAAAATTGTAATTTACATTACAGGTGGTGATTGTCCAAATCGTGCTGTTTTCGAAGATTCATTGGAAAGCTATAAAAAGCACTCTGATGAAGAACAATATTATCATTATAATGCTAAACCATCTAGTGGCTTTATTAAAGTCAAAAATGCTAAAGAAGCTAGAACTATTATGAAATTTGATGAAATGTGCAATACATTTTGCATTGTAAATACAAAAAATAATGAAATATTTTCTATAAACGGTGTTGGTGATAATGAGGCAAGAAAGATAAGTTCTATCTTAGAACAACTTAAAGATTGGTAAAATTTGTAAAAGAGAGAGTTCCAAATTATAAAATACATGAACTTTTTACAAATTAATAAACCTCAAAAATTCTTTCCAGAAACCATCTTTACCTTCATGCCACTTGTGTGCAACACCTTTATAATACGGTTCGTAATCTGCAATAATATTTCTTGGTAAACTTTTGCCCTGTGCAAGAGTTTGAGCAATAAATTCTAAATAATCGTCCTGCTCTTCTCGATATTCAAAATCCTGATATCTCAAATCCTCGTCTGCAGCATAATGCACTAGAGCATGATAAGCACATTCTATACTCTTATCATCCCCATCCGGAAATAAAGAAATCGCTTCTCTTACATTTTTTCTTTCGGTTAAAACTGCATATATAAGTCTTGCAACATATTTTCTATTCTGTATATTTTCCATAATATGTTAATAAGGATTTTTTATCTTAAAGTCAAAATTCGGATTTTTAGGTCCAAAATCTGAATCATATCTAAGTTTAGGTCCTTCTGATAAATCTATTATACCTTTTTGCTGTGTTTTTGGTGGTTCCACATACTGCTGAAAACGTCTTTTTGCCTTAACCATCGTTGCTGATTGCTTTGAGCCACAAGCTGACAAAAGCAAAGATGTTATGGATAGACATATGATAAGGACGCAGATTTTTTTCATAAGAAACCCTCACTACACCTATTTTAACATATTTTTAATCAATTTTATCCTGCTAAAGAATGATTGTTTTTAAGAAAATTAAAGGGTGCAATGAATGCACCCCTCTATAAACTTATATACTAGTTTGACTTTTCTGTTTCTTTTACACCTTTATAAAATTCATTTGTAATCAACTGTGAATATTTTTTCTTCTCGCTAACAGATAATGCTAATTTTTCAGAACCGTCAGAAGTGGTTACACTTGCTATAACTCCGGATATATCTGAAAATGGAAGTTTTGTAACGTGAGCTTCAAATTTTGCATAAGGAACAGATTTGCCGTAAATATTCATATTGCCACGATTAGTAACTTTAATATCCTGTACCGTAATTGCTTGATACTTAAACTTCTCTGATAAATCTTTTAACTTTTTATCAACGTTATTACTTTTAATATCCTGCTGAGTTAAAAGGGGTTTTTTGCCGGAATCAACAATAATCATTTTCTGACCGGAAGCTCTATGTTCCGCTATAACTGCTTTATAACCTACAAGGTTCACAGCATTATCAATCTGGAATTCTTCATTCAAACCTGAAAAATTACCAATTTTTTTAGCACTCTCAAATGCGTGTTCTTGAATAAATCCTGTTACACTAACTTTTACAGCTTCTACATATTTTTGTCCGCCAATAGCGTTAAATCCCATAATTGCAAGAACCAGCAAAAATGCATTGAAAATTATCTTTATTAATCTAAACATTACTTGCACCTCTAGTGTATATTTAGTACAATTATAACTATGACAAAGCCTGAAATCAATCTAGTTAATACGAGTGATGTAAATATAGAAGATGCGACTCCTGCGATGCAGAAGTTTTTAGAAATTAAGCGTGAACATCCCGATTGTTTGCTTCTTTACAGAATGGGTGATTTTTATGAAACATTTTTTGAAGATGCTGTTACGATGTCCAGAGAACTCGAATTAACTCTGACAGGTCGTGATTGTGGTGCGAAGTTAGGTAGAATTCCACTTGCAGGAATCCCTGTTAAAGCGATTGACGGATACCTTGAAAAACTTGTTGCAAAAGATATCAAAGTCGCAATATGCGAACAATTAGAAGACCCTAAATTGGCTAAGGGAATTGTAAAACGAGGTGTAGTTAGAATAATTACTGCCGGAACTATTTTGGAAAGCAATTTTCTTAATCAAAACAGCAACAATTATATGTGTGCAATCTATAAGGCAAAAGACGGCAAAGAAGAAAAATGGGGATTTGCATACACAGATATTTCTACAGGAGAATTTAAGGCGACTCAATTGAATTTTGAAACACTTTTAACTGAGCTCGCAAGGATTCAGCCGGCAGAAATTGTAGCACAAGCAAAAAAAATGAAACTTCAGCCGTTTCAAATTGTGCCGGAAGAAACCGTTGATTTGCCTGATGAAATATTGAATATTTATAACTGTTCAAAAGTTCCGGAAAAAGTTTTTGAAGAAAATTTTGCAAAAGAAAATCTTAAACAAGTGTTTAAAATTTCTGATTTAGATGCAATCGGATATAATACTTGTCCGATTGGTTTTAGAGCAGCTGCAGGATTGTTGGCTTATATTTGGGAAAACACAAAAGAAGGTTTTCCTAAATTTGAAAGAATTGAAACATATGAGCTTTCCGAATACATGTCGATTGATGCAGGAACTCGAAAAAATTTAGAACTTACAGAAACACTTAGAGAAAAAAATAAATACGGGTCTTTATTATGGGCGATTGATAAAACATCTACAAACATGGGTGCAAGACTCCTTAAATCTTGGATTTGCCAGCCACTGAAAGACTTAAATCGTATTCTTAAGCGTCAAGAAGTTGTTAAAAGTCTTGTAGAAAATTCTTCCGTAAGATATGATATTCAATCAAAACTTAGAGGGATTTATGATATCCAGCGGCTTTCTACCAAGTTGAGTAATATTTCAGCGACTCCGAGAGATTTTTTGAGCTTAAAAACATCACTTCAAGCTCTTCCGGAATTGGTAGAAATAGTTAAATCTGTCGATTTAAAGATATTTTCTAATATAGAAAATGATTTAAATAAATTGAGTGATTATGCCGAAATTATTGAGAAAACAATAAAAGAAGATGCGCCAATTACTATAAAAGAAGGTGGAGTGATTAAATCCGGTGTAAGCTCTGATTTGGACTATCTTAGAGATTTGATGTACAACGGCGAAAATTGGCTCAAAGATTTTGAACAAAGAGAAAAAGACAGAACAGGTATTAATATTCTAAAAGTTGGTTATAATAGAGTGTTTGGTTACTTTATAGAAGTCACGAATTCAAATCTTAGCAAAGTTCCGCCTGATTATATAAGAAAACAAACCCTAACCGGCGCTGAAAGATTTATCACTGATGAACTTAAAAAACATGAGGATGAAGTTTTAACCGCACAAGTTAAAGCGTTTGAGCTTGAGCATAAATTATTCAGTAAATTTAGAGATTACTCAAAAGAATTTGTAACTCTAATTAGAGAAACTGCAGAATGTATTGCAGAGCTTGACGTGTTCACTTCTTTTGCAACAGTTGCGACAGAACAAAATTATATTTGTCCGGAACTCAATGAAACAGGTGATTTTATTATAAAAAACGGACGTCACCCAGTTTTAGAACAAATTTTACCGCTTGGAACGTATGTTGCCAATGATATTGAACTTTCCAGCAGTGATAAGTCAAAAACACAATTCATGATTTTAACAGGTCCGAATATGGCAGGTAAATCGACTTATATGCGTCAAAACGCTTTGATTGCTATTCTTGCGCAAATAGGTTCTTTTATTCCGGCTGACTTTGGACAAATTGGAATTGTTGATAAAATTTTCACTCGTGTTGGTGCAAGTGATGATTTAACACTTGGTAAATCAACGTTTATGGTAGAAATGTCCGAAACAGCATGCATATTAAATAACGCAACACAAAAAAGTCTTATTTTAATAGACGAAATCGGACGTGGAACAAGTACCTATGACGGCGTTGCAATTGCTTGGTCAGTAGCAGAATATATAGCTTCAAAAATTGGAGCAAGGTGTATTTTTGCAACTCACTATCACGAGTTGAATGTCATGACAAAAACATTCCCACAAATAAAGAATTATAGAATTACAATCAGCGAAGAAAACGGAGAAATCGAATTCCTAAGAAAGATTGTCCCTGGTGGGGCAAGCAAGAGTTACGGTATTCAAGTTGCCAAAATGGCAGGCTTACCGAATACCGTAATCAAGCGTTCTGAAGAACTTATGGTTAAGATGCAGAAAGATTTTTCTAAGAACCTTGCCGGTCGTAAAAAAGAGGCTGATATAGAATTTGAAACTCCACAATTGAACCTGTTTTAGAAAGTTATTGGTGCTTTAAATGCATCCTACAATTTTTCTACTTAAAAAGAATTCAATTAACGCAATTTTTTAATTAAAAAAGGATGACTTTTTAGCCATCCTTTTTTATAAAAACCATTTTAATTTACTTATTGCATTTTGAAATCTTGAACATATTCAGGACGTTGATTTGCATAATTTGCTTGCTGTTCATCAGCTTCAACTCTTCTTCTCTCAAGTTGCAATTGACCATTTTTTACAACTTCTTGAAGTTGACCCAAATTTTGTTCTAAGTTAGTAAGAACTTGTTCTGCGTAAACTGTAGCACCATCTTTAATTCTGGTAGCTTCGTCATTAGCTTGAATTCTTACGTTTTCAGCTTCATCCATAGCTTTACGCTTAATTTCTTCGCAATCAGTTATAACTTGTTCTTTAATCTTTTCTGCTTCTCTTTGAACAGCTCTAAGTAAATCTGATTCGCTTAATAATCTGTTAGCTTCTGCTTGCGCATCAGCAACAATTTTTTCAGCTCTTTGTTGAGCTTCGTACTGCAATTCATCCTTGCGTCTTAAAAGAGCTCTTGCTTCTTTTATTTCATCAGGAAGAGCCGCATATAATTTATCAAGAATGTTTGTTACAGTGTCTTTTCTTACAATAGAAAATCCCAATAGCGGCATTCCCTTATTATCAAGAGCTTCTTCAAGCTCATTCATTAAACCGTAAATAACATCTTGTTGTGAATTCATTTTTTACTCCGTAAACTTTTATGATAGTCATCAAAATTGTACAACAAGTGATAGGTAAAAGTCAACGCATGACATGCTTTTGGGGGGAATTATTAATTGTTGTAAATATCTTCGATTGAACGAATATCTCTCTCTATAGTTGCATTTATTGAGCCAATCAGCTTGTTAACCTCATCAACATTAACCAAACACATGTTTTTATCCAAGAAAAATCTCTTGTTTAAAAGTTTTGTCAAAACCCCATAACACAATACAGAATTATATCGTTGAACATCGGTTTTGGTCTTCAAAATCTTTTTGTATGAATCCGGTAATGTTGCAAGAATGCAGCACATCAAATCGTTAATTTTATTAGCTTTTATTAAACGTCTATTCCCAATATTAAATTCCGCACTAAAATTTATTATTTTTTGTAATTTCTTAAAATATTCTTTAAGCGCTATTATATCAACCATTTTGCTACCCTCATTAACAATATTATAAATGAAAATACAGAAAATAACAATATATGTGATAAAATAGAAAATATGAAAGAGATAATAATTTCACCATCAATACTTTCGGCAGATTTTGCAAATCTGGGACGTGATGTAGAAAAAGTAAAACAAGCTGGCGCAAAATGGATTCATGTAGATGTAATGGATGGACATTTTGTACCAAATATTTCAATTGGAGTTCCGGTTGTAAAGTCTTTAAGAAAAGCTACTGATTTAATTTTAGACACACATCTGATGATTGAAAATCCGGAAAAATACGTAGAACCTTTTGCAAAAGCAGGTTCAGACATTTTAACATTCCATTATGAGGCTTGCAAAAATATTAGCCATGCGGAAGATGTCATATCTTTGATAAAATCTTTCGGGAAAAAAGTTGGGATTTCTATCAAACCAAAAACAGAGCCAAAAGAAATTTTCCCACTTCTTTCCAAGATTGATTTAGTCCTTGTAATGACTGTTGAACCGGGGTTTGGCGGACAAGAATTTATGCACGATTGTGCAATGAAAATTCCTCAAATAAAAGAGCATGCACCGGAAAATTTGATAGTTCAGGTTGATGGCGGTGTCAATAATTTAACATCAAAAATCTGCACTTCTCTTGGAGCGAATTCACTAGTTGCAGGCAGCTATATATTTGGAAATAATGATTACAAAAAAGCAATAGAGAGTTTGTACTAAAGATTAAATTTGCACCAAATCAACCAACAATCATCTTATCTGCTTATTCCAATTTTTTTCAATAAGCTTTAAAATGTTTTTATGGAAAATATTTTAGAAATAAAAAATTTAAATTTGTTTATTGATAAATTTCAAGTTTTATATGATGTCAATTTGAATCTAAAAAAAGGTTTGATGCACGCACTTGTTGGAGAATCCGGATGTGGTAAAAGTATGACAGCAATGTCAATAATCAGACTTCTGCCTAAAATGGCAAAAATCGAAACCGGAGAAATTTATTTTAAGAATGAAAATATTTTAAAATACAAAAATTCTAAAATGAGAGAACTTAGAGGAAATAAAATTGCACTTATTCCGCAAGATCCAATGACTTCTCTTAATCCTCTCTATACGATTGGCAATCAGCTTGTAGAATCTATAAGAGCACACAGTAAAGTAAGCGAAAGACAAGCATTAAGAAAAGCACGAGAAGTTATGGATATGGTGTACATTCCTGAAATTGATAAGAAGTTAAATTTTTATCCGCATGAATTTTCCGGTGGCATGAAACAAAGAATAATTATTGCAATGGCGCTCGCTTGTAATGCGGAATTAATCATTGCAGACGAGCCAACAACAGCTCTTGATGTTACTATTCAAAAACAAATAATGGATTTACTTAGTGATATCAAAAAAGAATTCAGAACAACAATTTTACTGATATCTCACGATTTGGCATTAATAAGTAATTATGCAGACAGCGTGTCTGTAATGTATTCCGGACATATTGTGGAAGAAGGTAAAGATGTTTTATCTAAACCGATTCACCCATATACAATTGCACTTCTGAATTCGCTGCCAACAAGGAATCCAAACTTAAAACTTAAGACAATTGAAGGTGCTCCGCCAAATATAACCGAAGAAATTTTTGGGTGCAAATTCCACCCGAGATGTGATTGTTTTAAATCAGGGGTTTGTGATGCAAAAACACCACAGCTAACCGAAAGGCACCCTGAACATTTTTGCGCTTGTTTTGTAAAATAATTAAAATATGCATTTTTCATTCCCATTTTTTCTCTACTTACCTATACAAAGAGAACCTGTGGTATAATTGGTTTATGAAAAAGTGCGTTTTGACATTTGCAATTTTAATATTGTCAAGCTGGTATATTTTACCTGCTTTTGCCCACGAAGATGATGAGGAATTGTTTCACCCGATTGAGATTAAAAACGGAAGCTCTATTAATATGATTGATTGTGTTGCGACCGCTTTTAAAAATAGTCCTAAAGTCAAACGACGCAAATATGAACTTGATATTGCAAAAAGTAATCTTGGTGTTGCACGGTCTGCATACTTCCCCGTGATTAGTGCCGGAGTCGGATTTCATAACGAAAATAATTCTGATAATATTTATTACAACCACTATTATAGAGAACTCCCAAATGTCGGAGTATCAGTTAACAAAATGGTTTGGGATTTTGGTAGAACCACTGCTTACATTAAAATGGAAAAATTTTACAAACTCGGTGCAGAATATGAGTTTATGGACAGTTTGTGTTCCACCTTGTTTGATATAAAAGCAAAGTATTATAAATTGTTAAAAGCAAAAGCGTTATTACAAATTGCGGAAAATAATCTTGAAATCAACAAAAAATATGTTCAAAATGCTAAAATTGGGGCTGATTTAACGACAGCACAATTAAATTTAAGTGATGCAGAAGTTAAATTATTAGAAGCGCAAAATGAAGTTTATAATGCAAAAATTGATTTGAATAATTCCATGTATTTGGATAGTCAGATTGATTTTGATATTAAAAATACTAAAACTTTTGATTTTAATAATGATTACAGCGCTTTAGATAAGTTGCCACAACCATATTCTAAATACATTTTTACTTTTACAAGAGAGAATGCTCCGCAATTAGCTTATGATAATAGTCCGGATTTAATGGTCTTAAATTCCACTCGAGATGCAATGAAAGAGTCTTTAAAATATATTAAAAAGACTTATTTTCCTACACTCAGTGCAAATGCAGGATATGGATTTAATAGTTCGACATTAACAGACAATAATAGCTTTCAAGTGGGTGTAAACTTGAATTCTAACGTCAATTTAATGGAACTTAAGCATTCAATAAAAGGAGCTGATGCACAAGTTAAACTTGCGGATAATGAAATAGTTTTGTTTAAAAAAGATTTGTATTATGAAGTTAAGCGTGCTTTTAATAATTTTGACAAGGCTGAAAATCAGATACCAACTGCACAAATTGAAGCGGAGCAAGCGCTTAAAAATTTAAAACTTGTAGAGGCGAAATATAAAAGCGGTGAATTAAATTATGTAGCACTACAAGATGCAAGAAAAGATTACATAATGGCAGTTACGGGATATGTAGATAAAATTTATGATTATAATATTGCATTAATCCAAATAGAAATGGCAATGCACTACCATATCGTTGATATTCACCACAAGACCGAACATGCCATGTGCTACCACTCAGAAGCTTTGATTAATCATTTAAACGAAGTTCTTGGATGTAATGAGGAAGAAGAACATCATTCAAAAAAAACTAAAAGGAAAGCAAAACAAAAAGAAAATCTTTAATTTTTGTAGTATTATTGGAATGTAATAATAAAAGCTCTTAGGGGGTATGATGTATACATTAGTCTATTCAATTAATAATGAAGAACATCCTTCAACTGTTTATATAAATCTTACAAATTCTTGTACAAATTCTTGTGTATTTTGCTTAAGAAATCAAAAGGACGATGTTTGTGGTGCTGAAATGTGGCATGATGATAATTACACATTGGAAGATATTATTGAACAATTTCAGAAATTCGCACCATCAGCTAGAGAAGTCGTTTTTTGCGGATATGGAGAGCCGTTTTTGCGCCGTGAAATGATGAAAGAATTTTGTAAATATTTGAGAAAAAATTATCCTTATATCAAAATTCGTGTTAATACAAACGGACATGCTAATGCGATTTATAAAACTAATGTAGCGGAAGAATTTAAAGGTTTAATTGATTCTGTATCAGTTAGCCTTAATGCTGCTGACGAAACTATGTATGATGAGATTTGCAAACCAAAAATTAAAAATGCATACGAAGAAGTGAAAGAATTTATCAAATCGGCTGTGAATGCCGGCATGGATGTAACAACTTCTGTTGTAACCGGATTTGACAAGGTTCATCATATAGATGTAGATAAATGTGAAAAAATTGCAAAAGAGCTTGGCGCAAAATTCAGAGATAGAGAATTTATCGAAAATGGGTATTCGTAAGGAGTGGTTGAGATGAAACTTATTTTAGCCTCAAATTCACCAAGAAGAAAAAAGATTTTGACAGATTTAGGACTTGATTTTGAAGTTGTACCTTCAAATTATGATGAAAAATTAAGCGATGATATTTTTTCTTATGAAAAAATAGAAGACTTAGCAACACAAAAATGTCTTGATGTTGTTAGACGCTCTGATAAATTCTCTTTAGTTATAGCTGCAGATACAGTTGTTGTGTTGCATAACCATATATTAGGCAAACCGCATTCTAAAGCGGAAGCGTATAAAATGTTAAAAGAGCTTTCCGGCGCAACACATTCTGTTGTGACTTCGATTTGTGGAATTAATACCAGAACTAACCGTGCAGCCTTGCTTTCTACAACAAGTTATGTAAGGTTCAAAGAATTAACTGATGAGATGATTCATTATTATATAGAAGAATTTAATCCTCTTGATAAAGCCGGAAGCTATGGCATACAAGAGTTGCCGGATGGTTATCTTGATAAATATGAAGGAAGCTTTGAAAATATTGTGGGCTTAGCTCCGGAATCTGTTGAAGCTCTCCTTAAACAATTAGAGTACAAGGAGTAAATCTAAAGATTATAAGCCAAATGCATATTTACCTCCGCATGCCGGCATTATTTGGTAGTTACCCCTGCGTTTGTGTGCGTAGCACGCTCTGCAAGAAAGGTTGAAATGAAAGGGATTAGCATGTAGTAGACACATCCCATTAACAAAATTGGTTTGGCGATTCTTATTCCATCAACTTGTTTTTCTATATTTGGTAAGCCTTTGTTAGCTAGCTTGAAATTCTCAATAAACTTTTCTGTTGGCTTTTGAGTTAATTTATCCAGAATATAGCTGCTTGCGATACTCAAAGCAGTAGAGAATCCGGTGTTGTAATTTAATGTACGTTTTCTATCTTCCGGTATTTTATTGCTGATATTGGTTTGATGAATAAATGTTGCGGTTGTGAGTGCGTCTGTTGCGGCAATTATGTGCATCGGGAAGTTTGAATTCTTAAACCGTTCAGAAAATTTTTGCATCCAGCTTTTATCCAGAATTTTTCCGATACCATTAGCAAGCTTATTTTGGCTTTTGCCTTTGAATGAAATATTGTGCGAATTTGTATCCTCTTGTTTTTTTTGATGAAATAATCCTTGCATAATATATGGGAGTCCAGCGCTTGTTAAGATAGCTTTCGGCATAGCAATAACGAGTCCTAAGCCAAGCTTAAACATTTGAGTAGCTAGGTTATAACTCTTAGAGTGTGTGAGTTTTTCTTCGTTTTTAGTAAAAAACTTTATGGTATCTTGTTTTAAATATCTTTCCGGATTTTTGTCTATTTTTTTTATTGAATTTGCAAACGGTCTTGAAATTGCGTATGTTAGTGCAAAGCCGACACCGCTGGAGGATATTGATTTAGCGCAGGCAAATTTTTTATTTTCTTTGTCACTTTTTGGTGTGAACCATATTGCTGCAGGGCGTACGCAGGTGGAAAAGCCCAAAATCGTTGCAGCAGAAAATAGAGCGCCGTTATCTGAGGCAAATTCTAAACTGCGTTTAAGCGCTTTGTTTGTATAAATACTTTTAAATGAGATATCCCTTTGAGAATTTACTTTCATCTATTTTTATTAGATAACATAAATATGACTGTTAATAAACCTTGGAAGAGATATGAAAAATTTGGACTTGGTATCATTTATTTGATACTTCTTTGCAATTTGATTATATTCAAAGATAGCCCAATTGCAGTAACGTCAGCATTCTTCGGTATTACTTATACATTTTTGGCAGGCAAAGGAAATCCTATTTGTTATTTATTCGGGATTATGGGCTCCGGTTTTTATGGCTACCTTTCTTTTCATAATGCGCTTTGGGGAAATTTATTGCTCTATATGGGGTATTATATACCTATGCAAGTTGTCGGATTTTTCAAGTGGAATTCACATTTGAAAACCGGCAGTTCTGAAATAATCAAAACATCATTATCAAAAAAAGAACGACTTATACTTTCTGCAATAACATTAATTTTAACAGCGCTTGCAATTGTTGTTTTATATTTCACACAAGATAAAAAACCTATTATAGATGGAATTACAACAGTATTCTCGTTAGCCGGCATGTATTTAACAGTAAGAAGAGCTATTGAACAATGGGGAGTTTGGATTTTTGTAAACGGACTTTCTGCAATTATGTGGGGCTTAATAGCATTAAGTGGTGAGAAAGTTTATTCTACTGTCATAATGTGGAGTGTGTACTTTGTTTTGGGCATTTATTTTTATTTTTGTTGGAAAAAAGAATTAAAATAAAATATTTACCAATAATTTCAATGACGGGATTCTATATAGTACACTTGATTATTGATTAAATCTTATGATTAAGTTATTCTTGTTTTAAAAGAAACGTAGAGGAGAGGAAAATGGCAGTTGTAGAAAAAATTAACGAAATTAATGATATAGTAAAAGAAATTTTTGAATTCACTCAAACCAATGAAAAGGTAAAAAGTGATTTTGATGAATATTTATCAACAATTGGTGCAAGAAATATATCATTAAATCAAATGGAAAAAATCTTTCTGCCATATATTTTTGAACGCAGAATAGAAGGTAAGTCAATTTTGGAAATGTTTAAGGAAGAAAAAGGCTCAACTCCTATTTTAGAAAGCTTCTTGAATACACAAGCATCTATTTTTGAAATCAAAAAAATCCTTAAAAACGGTTTTGAATTATATAATTTGATAAACGAAAGAACTTATAAAGTATTGTCGCTTACTAAAATGACAAATTTTAGAGGAGTTTATGCAGGACAATACATTGCAGCAAGAATTTTTGAACTCGATAATGAATATTATGTAATAGAAATTTCAAGCGTACTTTCACACTCACAAAAAGAAGAAGCATACAGATATGCAGTTATGAAATTGGTGCATAATCCAAGAATGTTATACTTTGACCATCCGGAAAAAGAAGAAGAAATCAAAAATACGATTACTGAAATGTATCAAAAATTTATTAAAACTTTTGATAAAGATTTGATTCTTACAACAAACAAACATGCCGACGATATTATAGGCGCTTTTAATGACGGTGAGGATATTGATCTTTCTGATAAAGGCTGTGATATTGCAGAATACAAATTTTTCCACGTAAAAGAATTGGATAATAATTATTCAAACTTCTTGGAAAATTCTATGGGTGGCTTTGCTTCTCATAACGAAACATACGATGTTGCTGTTATTTTTGATGAAAAGAATGGTTTGTACGCAATACCTTTCTATGCAACTTTCTGCAAAATATTTGAAGACAAAAATTCAATTGAAAATGCTAAAAATTGTGTTGAATACTTTTTAACTAATGATTCAATTCCTGATATAGTTTTGAATAGAGTATCCGCCCAGTATCCAAACTTTATGGAAGTTGTAAACGAACTTATGGGTACAAATTTGAGCTATGAAGAGTTGTTGAACAAGTATAAATCAGAATTTTTGAATAATAAAATTTACTCTTCCGCTACTGTTCTATTCTGTTCAAAAGCTTTTTCTGAAATGTTTGATTATATTTCTGAACCTCAAGCAGAAAAGCCTGTTATAACAGAAAAAGTCGGTAGAAACGATCCTTGCCCTTGTGGAAGTGGGAAGAAATTTAAAAACTGTTGCGGTGCGTAATAATTGTAAATTAAGCTTCTACGCATCCGAAAGCAATTTTTAGAGCGAAATTGTTTTTATATAAATAGAAAGGTGTATTATGTCTATTCGTATTGAACAAATTTCGCCAATTCAATTTCAAGCTGCAACATCATCAGTGCAAACTAAAGAAACAGAAAAAAGTCAAAAAAAATCTGTTTCTTCAAAAGTTGTGTTGGGTGCTCTTGCTGCCACTGGAGCAACTGCGCTTGCGATACTGGCAATTAAGAATAAAAAGAAACCTAATATTAGCAAGGTTGAGCGAATTATAGGGAAAAATCCTAATACACAAACTCTTACTGAAATTGAGAAAGAAAAATTAATCAAAGAACTGCAATCTCAAACCGATAATCCGGAAGTCAAAGAAGAGATAAGAAAGTTAATCGAAAATGGCGAATGGGATAAACTGTAGAATTACTAACCCACTTTTGTTCCAATACAAAAATCACGCTTTAAGTAATTACTTGTAAATGGGCGGTCATATTTTTTGTACAAGCCAACTTGGACTTTTAAAACTTTATTGTCGCCACATAAAATGCTAACCGTTCGGTTTTTGTAATCAAAATCAACAACCATGCCGGCTTCTGTAAATTCGGACATATTTTCTTCAATCTCTGTGTTATAAGAAGTTACGGCAAAGCAAGTTGTGCCATGATAAAAATAAGTTTCACCCCAAGGATAAATTGCTCTAATTAAAGCATTGTTTTCTTCTGCACTTTTTCCAAAATCCAATTCCAAATCGCTCGGATGTGAGTAATAACTAGCCTTATCTTCCCTTTGTGTAAGCGGAATAATTATATCTTCTCTTAACGCTTTTAAGAGTTCACATACGACTCCACGAGCCACAAGAACAGTTCTTTCTTTAAGAGATTTGCCGGTATCAGATGGAAAAATCTTTACTTCTTCTTGCGCCAAAATCGCACCGGTGTCAATTCCTTTGTCTACAAGGTGGAAAGTAACTCCACTTGTTTGTTCCATATTTCTAATTGTCCAAAAATACGGGTTTGGTCCTCGATATTTGGGCAGAAGTGAAGGATGTGCGTTAATTGTTGCAATTTTAGGCAAATCAAAAATCTCCTTATTGATTTTTTCACCCCAAGAACCGACAAGAATTATGTCCGGATTGAGTTTTAAAAGAGCACGTTTAAATTCTTTTGTATTAATTCCTCTAGCTTCAATTTCCGGTAAAGAATAACTCTTGATATAACTGTATTCAATAGATGGGTTTACAATGTCCCTGATTTTACGCCAAATAGGACGATATTTTGTAGTGTCTTTTCTTAAAACTCCAACAATTTCACAACCGGAATCAAGTGTTCCGGCAATCAGATTTGTAAACATTTCGCCATATCCGACAATTACAACTTTAAGCATTCTTCCGCATCCTTTTTGATTTGTAATTTTAGTTCTTCTAAACTAGCAAATTTTTGTTCATTACGCAACTTTTTTAAAATATCAATTTCGATATTTTTGCCGTATAAATCACCTTCATAACCCAAAATATGAACTTCTACAATCGGTTCTTTAGTATTATGAACAGTTGGTTTTATACCCCAATTTAAAACCCCGGCATGCCCGCCCACTCTTGCTGCGTACACTCCGTAAGGAATTTGAACAATATTAAGCGGATATTTTACATTAGCCGTTGGAAAACCGATTGTTCTACCTAATTGTGCACCTTGAATTACAACACCGGAGATTGAAAACTTGCTGCCTAAGAGCTCGTTAGCCCGTTCTACTCGCCCTTCTTGTAATAGTTCTTTAATATAAGTCGAACTAATTACTTTGTTATTGCGCATTTGAGCCGGAATGCAAAAATATTTGTAGCCGTATTTTTGTGAATTTGCTTCTAAAAATTCGGCATTGCCACTTCTGTTTTTGCCAAAAGTGTGATTAAAGCCTGTAGAGATGGATACAGGTGAATATTTTTCAACTAAAGTTTGAAGGTATTCTTCTGCCGGCATGGCTGCGATTTCAGCAAAATCAAGTTCTACAACCTCATCAACACCCAATGATTTGATTTTTTCTATAGATTTTTCTCTCGGATAAATGTATTTACAATCTTTGCCAAAAAATTCTGCCGGAGAAGACTTAAATGTGATTACACAAACTTTTTCAGCATAATTTATTGCAGACCTTATAACCTCTTGATGAGCGAGGTGAACACCATCAAAAAATCCTAATACTAAACCCGTTTTCATAATACATTAAGCAATAACGTTAAATTTGTTACCTAAAATCTGATTGTGACAAAAATTTTGCCACTCTGCTATGTTTGCATACACTTGAGGTAATTCTTCTGATGAAACAGCTTTTTTGCTGTTGGCATATGGGGTTAAAGAATTAAATGCAGTATCACCTATTGTTTCATTAGAACGACTACTATAAGCTTTGCTACCGCTCATGTTGTAGCCTTTTGTATGATTAACAGAAATAGCAGAAACTAGCATTGTCACCCCTTTTGTCGTGTAATGGAGAGTTTACCTTATATAAACTCCCTATAAAAAAATTCTATCACACTTATATTTTTTGTGCAATAGGACGGTTGAGGGAATACTAAGAAAACTTGTAAATGCTCTTGAAGTAGTGGAAAATGGAAAGTTGAAAGTTGAAAGTGGCAAGTTGTTTCAAAACAATTAGTAGTTGTAACTACCATAGTGCCGTCATTGCGAGAAAATCTATGATTTTCGTGGCAATCCAGAAAACTTATAAGTAAAAAAATGGATTGCTTCGCTTTCGCTCGCAAAGACGTGGCACATATATAGTCGAGGAAATGCGCTACACTTATATTACAATCAACAAACAACCCTCACTTTTGTCAATCTTAAAACAACTTTCCGCTTCCAATCCTTCGCCCCAAAAACAAATATCCTTGACCTTTATATTTTTTTCTCTCTGTTCGTGCTAAAATTTGTTTATAAATATAGAAAATAAAGGAAGATTAGCCATGAAAATGTCAAAATTGTTTGTTCAAACATTAAGAGAATATCCATCAGATGCGGAAGTTATTTCACACAAATTACTTGTAAGAGCAGGTTACATAAGAAAACTAACCAGCGGTGTTTATAACTTTTTACCGCTAATGTGGAGAGTTCTTAAAAAAATTGAAACAATTACAAGAGAAGAAATGGATAGAGCCGGTGCACAAGAACTTCTTATGCCTTTTGTTCAACCAAAAGAATTGTGGGAAGAATCAGGACGCTGGGGGGCTTATGGTGGCGAACTTATGCGACTTAAAGATAGGCACGGCAGGGAAATGTGTCTTGGACCAACACACGAAGAAATTATCACATCTATCGCTCGTGATGGCTTAAAATCATATAAACAGTTACCTGTAAATCTATATCAAATACAATCTAAATTCAGAGATGAAAGACGTCCACGTTTCGGACTGCTAAGAGGTCGTGAATTCATCATGAAAGATGCATACAGTTTTGACACTGACCAAGAAGGACTTGAAAAAGAATACCAAAATATGTGGGAAACATATACAAGAATATTCAAGCGTTGTGGACTTGAAACAAAAGCTGTTCAATCAGATTCCGGTGCTATTGGTGGAAGTGTGAGCCATGAATTCATGGTTATTACAGATACAGATGCAGGAGAAAACGACGTATTCTACTGTAATGATTGTGATTATTCTGCAAATTCAAATCACGCTGTATCAAAACTTCCTGAAGCAAAAATTTCAGGTGATTGGACAAAATCAGAAATTGTGGATACTCCAAATACTCATTCTATTGAAGAATTATGTGATTACTTAAATATTCCTGCCACATTAATCGTAAAATCGTTGGTTTATATCATTGATAAAAAGCCGGTAATTGCACTTATTCGTGGTGACAAACAAGTTGAAGAAACTAAACTAATGAACGCTGTAGGTGGGGTTGATATTAGAATTGCAACCGCCGGTGAAATTGAAGAAATGATGAAAGAAAACGGTTTTGAAGCAGAACGTGGATTTATTGGACCAATGGGAATGAAAAAATATGGCGAATACGATGTTCAAGTTGTTGCAGATGAAACAGTTAAAGAGATGAAAAATTTTGTAATCGGAATTAATCAAAAAGATAAGCACGGAGTTGGTTATAACTGGGGTGCAGAGGTTGAACTTCCGGAAATAGTTACTGATATTCGTTTGGCAGAAGCCGGTGAACTTTGTCCTCAATGTGGAAAACCGCTAAAAGTTACAAGAGGTATTGAAGTTGGTAACATTTTTCAATTAGGAACTAAATATTCTAAACCAATGAATGCCGTTTATCTTGATAAGAACGGAAAAACTCAGCCATACATAATGGGCTGTTATGGTATTGGTATTTCTAGAACAGCAGCTGCTGCAGTTGAGGCTCACAATGACGAACACGGCATTAAATGGCCGCTTGCAATTGCTCCTTATCACGTTATAGTAATTCCTGTTAGCACAAAGGATGAATTACAAATGAAGGTTGCAAACGATATTTATGAAACACTTAAAAAACATGGTGCAGAAGTTGTTATTGATGATAGAGATGAACGTGCCGGTGTTAAGTTTAAAGATGCAGACCTTATTGGATTCCCATACCAAATTATTGTTGGTAAGTCAATTGTAGACGGCAATGTCGAATTCAAAGTTCGTGAAACAGACGAGAAAACTGCAATGAAACCGGAAGAAGCAGCAGAAATCGTAATTAGTGCGGTAAGTAAGCTGTAGAATGTATAGAATTAGTTAATGGTGCATAATATATACCCTGCTAAAAATCAAAAAAATGCGTTAGTTAAAAGACTTAAATAATGAAAAAATTGTAGGGTACATATCTTGCACCATTAACTAATATAATTGTAACAAATCTAAACATATTTTAAGCTGAAAGGGCATGGGGGCTCGACAATTCATGTTTTTTCAGGTAATATAAGAACTATACTAGCCCAATAATAGTTAAAGGAGAAAAAAGAATGCAAGTAATATTGAAAAAAGAAGTTCAAAACATCGGTGAAGCTGGTGATTTAGTAAACGTTAAAGACGGTTATGCAAGAAACTATCTTATTCCAAAAAATTATGCAGAAATCGCAACTGAAGGTGCTCTTAAGAACAGAGAACAAAATATTGCAAGATTAAGAGCTAAGCAAGAAAAATTACATCAAGAAGCTTTGGCTAAAGCTGAACAAATTGAAAAAATTGGTTCTATCGAATTGGCTGCTAAAGCTGGTGAAAGCGGCAAATTGTTCGGTACAATCACAACTAAGAAATTGTGCGAAGAATTAAAAGAAAAATCTAACATTGAAATCGACAGAAAAACTGTTTCATTAAACGCTCCAATCAACAAGATTGGTGAATACACAATGTTAATCAAATTAACTTCAAAAGTTAAAACTGAATTAAAAGTTGTAGTTACAGCATCAGAAGTTGTTAAAGAACACGTAGAAGAAACAGAAGAAGCTGAAGCATAGTTAATATTTTTGAACGAAAGCGTGCCGGCAATATATTTCTCGGCACGTTTTTTAATGTAGTTAGATAAAAGAAAGAGCAAAATGCAAAAACAAGTAAGAAAAATATCAAGATGTTTACCTGTTGGTGATTTACCTTATGATACTGATAAAGCTGCGACTAAAATGATGGTAAAGCTTTATGAGAATATTCCTTATCTTGCAAATATGCCCGTTGCTTCAGAAAATGAGTCTATTATTAATAGAACATTGATGAACCTTCCGGGGATAATAATAAAAGGCAAAAAAATATTTTTTAAAGATGATGCCCCTAATTTAAAATCAGATTTAGTATATTTAGACACAACTTTTAATAAAGCCGACACAAAGAATATTGATACTTTTCAATTTGACAGCTTCTTTTTATTCAAATATTTTCAAATAATTGAACGCATCAAGCCAATTGAAACAGTTATAAATTTTACAGGACCTTTTTCTGCGGCATTAAGTGTACAAACTAATAATAACCATTCTCTTTTAACAGACAGATTTTTTAGAAAATTTATAATTCAAGCAATCAGTGTACGTGCTCGTTGGATTATAGACAGAATAAAAGAAATTTCACCGGAAACCAGACCAATAATTATTTTGGAAGAACCTCTTCTGTATAAAATTGGCGATGTAATACGTGAAAACGAAGATATTACAAGAGAAACTATTGTGAATTTATTTTCAAAAATAATAACTAAACTTCAAGATGCCGGTGCATTAGTAGGAATTCAGTGTTTTGAAAAATGTGACTGGAAAATTCCGATTGAAGCCGGCGTTAATATAATTTCCTTTGACGCTTATGATAATCCAAACAACCTCAATATTATTGCAGATAGCGTTAATGAATTTCTTGCAAAAGGTGGCAGAATAAATTGGGGTATAATTCCGGTTAAAAATGAAACTATGGTTAAGGAGCTCTCTGTAGATTATATCTTTGATAGATTAATCAAAACTTTTGAAGGGCTTATTGTTGCAGGAGCAAGTGAACGCTTAGTATACAACCATGCAACCGTTTCTATTCAGGGTAATGTAAATAATTTACCTGTAATTTTTGCCGAAAAAGCGCTAATATTAGCAAACCAAGTAGCAAACAGAATTCCAATTAAGGGTTAAGAGTTTTCCTCTTTCTCATCCTCTTCTTCTACTATTGCATTGGAATCTATAAATATCGTGTTTCTGATAAAAGCATGCGCCATCAAAAGCAAATAAGGGTTCATTTCGTTTGTGGCAGAAAGGTTGACTTTAGCCTCTTGTTCTTCTTGCAAGTCTTTTTTCTTCGGCTCAACCGCCTCGATATCAATGTTTGTATTCATCGCATGTGATGAACTCTCATCCATAAGACTCTTTTGTAAAGTTTTTTTAGGAAAACTTTCTGAACATAGTATATAAATATCAACTGAATTTGAAGTTGTAAGAGTAAACACACCTTTTACATTACCAAAATTTTTAGTCTGAATTAATACCGTCAATTTAGAATCATTCGACTCATTTTCACCATCAGGAGTTGAAACTTCTAAATCAAATCCGACACCTTCATTAAGTGGCAGCCAAGGCAAATATAATAACATCAGGCTCTTTAATGTTTGTGCCGGATTATTAGATTCTGCCATTGCAATACAAGAGTTTATTATACCAAGTGTATCTCGGATTTGGTCATTAGTCATGCCACTTTTAGATGCAGAAGCCATTGCCAAAATCAAACTTGCAACAGCCTGTTTACTGTTTTTTAAAATCATCTCAGAAACAGCGGGCATTTGAATCATGCCACTAAAAAACAATGCCATGGCATCTTTCCCTGCAATCTGATTTTGTATATTTTGAGCAATATTTGTACCTTCTGCTCCTTCGCCAAAAATTTCTGATATCATCTTTTGATTTTTTAAAAGATTCTCGTTCAAATCTTTTAAAATCAGAGATGTATTGCCTAGTGCGCTATTTGGATCTTGTATTGCAGACAAAAGCCCACCCAAAGTTTGCGGCAAGCCTAAAAGATTTCTGATATAAACAGCTCTATCCATACTAGCAAGTTGGTTCATCTGTATTTGCTGCATTAATGCGGCTGTTGCTTGAATGCTATTTTGAACAATATTGGGTTTTGGTTGTGCTAAAGAATTATTAAATCCGCTGTTTGTGTTAACAACGTCTTGCTTTAACTTCTTTAAATATATTTCTGGATTTCGCAACCCTGCTAGAATTTTTCCAACGCTAAAACTATCCATATTAAAATTATAACAATTATTTCATCTAAATCAATTGAAAATTATCAAGCATGTTTCACAATATCTCGCACTTGCCACAAAAACAACTTGCCATCTTTTATTCCACCTTCTATATCTTGAGGTTTAGCGAACATATTTTCCAATTTCTGAACATTTTGAACCAAATTTTTGAGAATAGGTCTTAATTTTTCAAAATTGATGGTTAAAGAACTTTCCTTAAAATTTTGTTTCATAATTTTATAATTATCATCAACAAGGTAACTACTTGCTAAACAAACCTTTGCAGAATATTCAAGTGTATTATTTGATTTATCAAATGTTATAAAGGCTGGAGCAGCTTCTTGATAGTCATGATTTTCTCTAACTTCTATTAGCATTTTATTATTACCTGTATCTGTATATACAGTGAAAGCATAATCAGCCGGAATATATTCCTGAATAATTATAGAAGGTAAAATTGCGCTGTCAGGAATTTGGTGCATTGCCCTTACAGCGCACGCACGTTTTGAATTTTTAGATTCTGCAACATGATTTATCGTCGGAACAACTTCATCTACAGTAGTTATACAACTATCATACAATCCTGCAGCTGAAAAGCCTTCCAAGTCTTCACCATTGAAAGCAGAACGGACTATAATGTAATCAGAATTAATATTCTTATCTTTCAACTTTGATGATATTTCGTCCAAGAACTTATTATCATCATACATTTCCATATAATTATGTTTGTTATTACCCAAAAAGTAATTGTGTAAATTATTTATATAACCGAATGGTAAAACAAAGCCTTTTGGTATATTTACATCAGACAAAAATCCGACTTTCGCTAATTTTGATAATAGTGATAAGCGATAAGCTTTATTACCGCAATTTTTCTTTGTACATTCGTGGTAATTTAGTATTTTATCCGTACTATCAATCTCCGGTACAATAATTTTCGAACACACTCTCGCTTTATGTGAAGATTGTAATATTTGAGCAAAGGTTAATTTACCATCTTGATTTGAAATATCTATATATTTATCTTTGTACTTTTTTAGTTTTTCAATAACTTTGTCATCATGAACTGTTGAAACCATATCCGTATACATTCTAAAAATGTTAGCTTCATGGGATAAATGTCCCAAATTGCCATTTCTAAAAATAATTCCACGAACATTTTCAGGTGGAAAATACAAATAATCCTTTTCGTCTTCAACCAATAAAACTAATGATTCATTTTGTAATTCAGAGTTTTCTTTCAGTTTTTTCTTAATCTCATTAAGTGTTTTTACTTTAACAAGTTTACCTTGCGCCTCACCTTCAACAATTGATTGCTCCAAAGGTAATTTATTATGCAATTTTTCTGCAATAAAACTTAAATGTCCTAATTCTGTATAATCTATATGTTTTGTCTGACCACCATTTTCATACTTATCTGTATCTTGATAATAAATCCGATAATTTTCCAAATCATCTTGCAAATCAGCAGTATAAAACTTGCCATCTTTAAACATAGGTATTTGGAATTTGTCGGATACCAAAATAGGTTTATTACCTAAATTTTCCTCATTATCTGTTTTTATTTGATTCATTCTTAAATATGAACCATTTTTAGTAAAATTATAATAATTTGCTTTAAATATTGGATTAGTTTGTCGTATTTTCATGATATATAGTTCACAATTACTATAAATATTTTACCTTAAAAAATGTTTCATTTACAAAATATTACAAAATATCAATTTTCGTATAAAAAAATACTTATTATATATATGAAGGTTTTTAGTAATTTTGGTTCTAGTAATAATATTCAAAAAGCGTATAATGAACTCGCTCAAGTCTGTTTATCCCCAAAAATTCCTATAAGGAAAGTTAAAAATAAATATTCAATAACGCAAGATTTGTTTGTCAAAAACGGTCAAGTTCAAGATTTTTACGATAAAACCCTTGAACTTAGTAACCATATAGAAAATCAAGGAAATAAAAGTATTAGCAAACTTCTTATTAATGAATTATGTAAACTTAGTATGAACTTTAAGCTAAAAGAAAACCCGGAAAATTTGCTCCATAAAGCAATCAGAAATTATAAAGACAATAATGACGGTTTCCACGAACTTGCAAGAATTATTGATTTAGAAGAATTGTACCAACAAGGATTTAGCAGAAAAGACGTTTTTCGTGTATTAAGAATGAAAAAAGATTGCTGTAAGCGAATTCTGGCAAATTATGATGAAAATGTTAAAAACTTTGCAAGTATTAAAAGAGCTCCTACTTCTCGAGAAAGTGTACAAGCTCAACTTGCTTACACATACGCAAGAATCGGTGATATGCTCGCAAGAAAAAATCCAGTAGATGCAATAAGGGCATTTGAAAAATCCCAAAACTTAAATCTTGAACTCGGAAGAATTCGAGCTGCTGATTATGCAGCACACACAATTGCAGATATAAAAGAATACTTAAGAAGAAAATATTGGTAAATGCCATAAATATCAACCAACAAATAAAAAGACCGATTTAAAAAATCGGTCTTTTTCACATTATCTTCTACACATAAGTTATTTACGTAAAAAATCAGGAATTTGAATATCTGAGAAATTAGACATCGTAGGAGCTTTTGGCTGTTGAGTATTATTAAAAGCACCTGAGAAAAATTCAGCCGCACTAATTGAACGATTTTCTACTTTTTCTTCAATCGGCATTTGAGATTTCAATTCAAAACCTGTTGCAATAACTGTAATTTGAATTTCGCCTTGGATATTATCGTCAACAACAGCACCAATGATAACTCTTGCATCATCAAGAACTGCATCATTGATAATATTTGTTGCATCAGTAACTTCGTGCAATGTCATATCAGGACCGCCCGTAATGTTAACAATAACACCGGAAGCACCGTTGATAGAAGTTTCTAGCAATTGAGAATTGATAGCAATCTTAGCAGCTTCAATAGCTCTGCCTTCACCGGTACCACGACCGATACCCATCAATGCAGAACCGGATGCAGCCATTACACTCTTAACGTCAGCAAAGTCAACGTTAATCAAACCAGGTATAGTAATGATGTCAGAAATACCTTGAACACCTCTTAAAAGAACTTCATCAACTACGATGAATGATTCTTGAAGAGATACTCTTCTATCTACAACATCTAACAATTTGTCGTTAGGAATAACGATTAAAGCATCAACAGATTCTCTCAATCTTTCCAAACCTTGTTGAGCTTGGTTTTGTCTTCTCTTACCTTCAAAAGAGAATGGTTTTGTTACAACACCAATTGTTAAAATTCCTAAATCTTTAGCAATCTTAGCAACTACAGGAGCTGCACCGGTACCTGTGCCACCGCCCATGCCGGCAGTAACGAATACCATATCAGCACCTTCAATAGCGCTTGTGATTTCTTGTTGTGCTTCTTCAGCTGCCTTTTCACCAACTTGAGGTTCTCCGCCCGCACCAAGACCGTTTGTTAATTTAGGTCCAAGCTGTATTTTATTCTTGCAAGTTGAATAATTCAACACTTGTAAATCTGTATTCATTAACCAGAATTCTACACCTGTTAATCCTGACTTAATCATTCTGTTTACAGCGTTTCCGCCGCCACCGCCAACACCGATAACCTTGATCTTCGCAGGGTTGATACCTGGGGCTGAAGGTTGTTCCATATTATCTGATGATTGAATATTTTCAATATCTTTTCTTCCAAAAATATCTGGTCCTAAATTGTCCACGATTATTCCTCTTTTTTCTACTTTATCTATACTATACCACTATACTAACATACTATTTTAAATAGAAGCAAATGTAAAGTTATTGAGGAGAAAATTAATATAAATTTACATGACAAAACCATGTACCAGCCACCGTTTGAGCCAAATTACAGAATATTATTCATCAACACCACGCTGACAAAAATTTATCGCAACATTTCTTAATAAATTGGCTCAATTGAAGATATAGGTTAGAATAGGCAAGGAAGGATACTGTCTGAAAAATTTGACAGAAAGATATAACAGGGAATGAATTTTAAGAAGAGAAAAGCGCCGATATATTCGGGGATAGCTGTCATGTTAGTATTGTCAGCTGTTTTGTCCTGTAATCCTGCGTTTTCAAAAACAGACTTTTCTTTTTTTGAGCCGATTTCTACGACCCCAGTTAAACCTGTTAAGCTTATCAATCCGTTATATCTTGATACATCCAGAACAATAAAACCTGTTATAAAAATAGTAACTCCGTATAACCCATATGATGAGGATTCGGACAAGGAAGCTGATTATTTTACGTCCGAAATTAACGACCCGCCGCCATCGGAAGAAATTTTAACTGAAACAAATGAAACGCAAAGCGATAAGAGTAGAAAAAATTACCAAGCAGAAGAACCAGCTAACGAGTTTTTTGCTCCGCCTAGTAGTGTTGTAGAAAAAGAAATCATAGAAAATAAATCTTTTGCGGAGAATAATGACGAAAATATCTACGCAGCCAATGTAAATTCAGAAGAGCAGTTAGACCTTAATGGCAAAATTATCAGCCACATATATTTTGAAGGGCTGAAAAGTATCGACCCGTCTACGGTTAGAAGCCAAATAAAAACACAGGACGGTTCAATTTTTAATGAAGATTTGTTACAAATGGATTTACAACGAATTTATGCCATCGGATTTTTTACAGAAAAAATGGCTATTGAGCCTGAATTAAACAAAGATGGCACGGTTAACCTCAAATTCGTTCTGGAAGAAAACATTCCCGTCAATGATGTTTCTATCGTTGGGAATACCGTTATATCTTCAATGGAGCTCCTTCCATTCATAACTCCGTTGAAGAATTTACCCCAAAATATTTCCAAAATAAATGACGCAATTGACAGAATTAACGGATATTACCACAACAAGGGTTATATCCTTGCAAATGTCAACAACGTCGATGACAACGACGATGGTAATTTAATTTTCAGTATATCAGAAGGTGTAATTGACAAAATTCTGATTGAAGGAAATGAAAAAACTAAAGATTATGTCATCACAAGAAACATAATGACGCAATCGGGCACAGTTTACAACGAAAATTACCTTAAAGACGACCTTGCCAGAGTCTATTCTACAAAAATTTTCAAGGAAGTAAATCGAGAAATTTATCCGAGTGAAAATAAGGATGGAGAATATAATGTTAAAGTCGTTGTAGATGAAGATGTTTCAAACAGTGTATCTGTTGGTGGTGGTATTGACAACGGCTTAGGTGCATTCGGTTCATTAACAATCAGCGAAAACAATTTTCTTGGCAGGGGACAAAGATTATCAGCTTCCGGAATTTTAGGTTCAGGAATACTTTTGAGTGATGCATCTATCAAAAATCGAATGAACTATCAACTTGAATTAAATTTCTTTGAACCTTATTTCTTGAATGCGGACAACTCTCTTATGGGCAAAGTTTATTATAGAGATTTGGGCAGTTGGCAAGTTCCGCTTGCAATTGAGCGCAGATTTGGAGTAAATGCCGGTGTTGAACATAAAGTTCATGGTACAAATTTATCAACGACTTTTAATGCAGGAATTGAACACATTAGCTTAAGCGAAGGTGACCATGATAAAATCGCTCAAATGTACGCTTTGAGGAATTTAAACATTGCCGATAGAGCCAAAGAACTTACCGGTGGATTTTTTATCAATTTAGCTCCGGGGTTCAAATATAGCACTTTGGATTCAGAAGAAATGCCAAGAGATGGTATGATTGTAAATGCAAAATTTATTGAAGCTTTGAGCATGAGTAACTTTAAAAATACCAATGGACGTGTTGCCGGTGGAATTACAAAATACTTCCCTGTTTTCAAAAAATCAACTTTCTCACTATCTGCTCGTGGCGGGGTTAAAGTTCACGGCGATGACATGCCGGAAGTTATGGCTTTTCGTTTAGGTGGTCCTTATTCAATCAGAGGATTTAGAATGAGCGGTGTTGGTACGGGCGATGCTTTTGTAATGGGTTCTGCAGAACTCGCAACTCCAATACCGTTTGTAGATAAGTTGAAATGGGATTTCTTCCAAAAAATCCGCTTAACATTCTTTGTTGATGCCGGTAAAGTATTTGATCCAACGATTTCAAGCGTATTATATGATAGACCAATGAGCGCAATTACAGCCGGTATTGGCTTAAAGGTCTACATCCCCGGAGTTGGTCCTGTTTCTGTTGATTACGGTATACCTATTACCAACCCTGGAAGTTACGGCTCAAAAGGCGGATACTTTACTTTCGGTACCGGTGGTATGAGTGGTTATGGCTGGTAGTAAGTTATTGATGCGAACCTGTAATAAGGAGAATAAAATGCAAAGATTTTTATATGTTTTATTGCTTTTAATAATTTGTACACCTGCCTTTGCTGGTGGCGTAGGTT
Organism: uncultured bacterium; assembly: GCA_900549855.1. Taxonomy (GTDB): domain Bacteria; phylum Cyanobacteriota; class Vampirovibrionia; order Gastranaerophilales; family Gastranaerophilaceae; genus CAG-196. Next base: position 30,614 of record URPS01000009.1, read on the forward strand.
ATGTGAATTATGATAAAGTTGTTGAAAATTATCAATATGCAAAAACCAGTTTGAGAGAAATTGAAACAAAAAATAAGGAAATACAACAATTTTTGATAACAAAAGAAGAAGAGTTTAATAAAATAGAATCAGCTGTGCAGAAAAAGAAATTTGAGGACACAGTGAGAGTTGAATTAAAGGCTAAAGAAGACGCTTTTAATTCTTTTAGAGAAAAGCGTGAGGAACAGGTTTATACCAGAATACATGCCGTAACAGAAAAAATTCGTCTTGAAAAAGGTTTAGATGCGATTTTGGATGCAAGAAGTGTGTTCTCCGGCGGCATTGATATTACGAATGATTTAATACAAAAGCTTAATGGAAATTAGGGTTAAGTTAGTTAATGACGCATAGCCTACATATTTCAGAAGTTGAAAGTGGAAAATTGAAAGTTGTTTAAGTATTCAGAGTGCCGTCTTTGCGAGCGTTTCTCACTTCACTTTCAAATGTGTAGTGTACAACCTACAAGCTAGTAAGTGTGGTGTAAAACGAAGCAATCCAGTTTTTTACTTATAAGTTTTCTAGATTGCCACGAAAATTCTCAGAAATTTTTGCCAAACTATGAACCGGAAATCTCAATTTTCTAGCAATGGCGGCAAACTGACAAGTAGAACTACTAACTGTTTTAAAACAACTTTCCATTTTCAACTTTAAGATTACCCTCCCACTACGAGCAAGCCCCCTCCCTAACCCTCCCCCGTGGAGAGGGAATGCGCCATACTTGTTGTTATAACTACTAACTGTTTTAGAACAACTTTCCATTTTCAATTTTCCACTTATCCACCTCCCATGTTATAATAACTTTAACAACAAGCTAAAAGGATAAAATATGAACAACTATTTTGAATTAAGAATTTCTATAAACCCAATGATGGAAGATATTGTATCAGATATATGTTTCTCCAATTTTGATTGCGAAGGTGTGGTGCTGGCAGAAGAAACTTACAAAGACTTAGTAATGACAGCAACTACAGAAGGTACGTTAAGAGTATTTTTAACTGATTTAAACAACAATCCGGTAGAGATTTTGAAAACAGAAAGAGAATTACTTAAAGAACGTGGTTTTTCTGATGAAGACTTGGGAAGCTGGGAAATCACTCTTGACGAAAAAGAAAATCAAGATTGGTCAAAAAAATGGAAAGAAAAATGGACTGTAACCCACGTTACAGACAACATTGCAGTTGTTCCAAGCTGGCTTGATTATGAACCTAAACCAAACGAAGTTGTAATTAACCTAGACCCAGGGTGCGCTTTTGGAACCGGAACCCATCAGACTACTCAATTGTGTATGAAAGCATTAGAAAAGTACATGAAAAAAGGTGATAGTGTTGCAGATATAGGAACCGGCTCCGGAATTCTTTCAATATTAGCTATGAAACTTGGCGCAAGCAAGACTTATGGCTGTGATATTGATGATACCGTGATTGATGTTTGCAGAGAAAACGCAAAAATAAATAATGTTGAATGTACTTTTGAGCTTGGCAGTGCCGACAGTACCAGCGAACAATATGATTTTGTATGCGCTAATATTTTACACAATGTGTTGGCTGAAATTATGGGTGACTTAAAAAAATTGATGAAAGATAACGCAAAAATGAGTCTTAGCGGAATTCTGGATGAAAAGAAATCTGTAGTGCTGGAAGCTATAGAAAAACACAGACTTAAAATCATTGACACAATTACTCAAGACCAGTGGGTATCTTTTGTGGTAGAAAAATAACTGTACAATCGAATAAATCAAGCATAATAAAACTATACTTGATTTAGATTGGTATAATACACTGAAACATACTTAAATTTTGGAATTGTTATTTTTAATTAATCTAAAAATTGGTTCATAAAATTTTGAAAGAATTTTCTTCTGGATTCTAAATTGTGATTACCGGAATTTTTTTCAAGATTTTTTTGGTACAAAGAAATTATCATATTATTTAATAGTGCAGGGTCTTTAATCGCTTCTTCTCTTACACGCTGTAATTCACCGTTATCAAGAAATTTTCCGCCACAAGAATTACAAACATCTATTTCAATGTTGTTATTACCGACAGCGCCTTGCTTAACCATTGGAAAATGGCAAATCGGACAAATTCTAGTCTTATCTTCATCAACTTTTTGGAAAGTTTTGCCTTCAATTGCACTGAAAATTGTTTCAGCATTTTCGTGGGATTCATCAAATTTTTCAAGCTCGCGGTTGTCGAAAAATATCCCACCACAGCCATTTAAACATATATCAATATTAATCCCGTTTTCTTGGTCGAAAACCTTAACCATCTCGCATCCGCATGCCGGACATTCAATTTTCAATTTGTTATCACTCATAAAATTTCACTTTTCATTTACTAATTTTCTTAACAATCAATTTCAAATTAACACATATTATTCTGCTAAATTTTTCAAATAACTTACTAGTTTAAGTTGATTTCTACAAATTTCAATTTATATCAGTATTCCAGCCAAGTTTTTCAAAATCTTTAAAATTTCTCACGTGAACTGCCACATATTCAGATGTGATATCCACTCCATCCAAACGTTCGGCAACTTTCTTCGCCGGAGAAATTCTAGAAAAAATTTCTCTGAACTCTTCTCTATCTTGTTCTAAATTCCGCTAAGATATTACATTGTTCCTCAATCATACCACAAAAGAACCAATTGATACATTTAAGTGAATAATAAAATTTAGGTGCGCAAACTATTGCACACCTAAACTAATTATCTTATTCTGCTGCCGCTGGACTTTCTGTGACCGCACTTTCCACCGTCACTCCGGTTGCAGGTGCAGTTGAACCGGCAGGAGTTGATTCTTTTTTCTTGAACAAATTTTTTATTTCTTCTGCGCTATTCTTAAATTGGTCTTTTGTTGCGTTCCAATCCTCTTTTGTAGAATTCCATTGTTCTTTAGATGATGTAACCACATCTTTTACAGAGTTAACTGTAGAATTGACTGTATTTGTTACGTCTTTACCAACAGAAGATTTGATATCATTAACAGAATCTTTAAGAGTTTTATGTTCAATCGCACTCATATCAACAGTTGTAAGCCATTTAAAAGATTTAACCGAACTTTTGCTTTCTAATCCGCCATTAAATACGACTTTAAAATCTTCATAACTTGTACTTCCGCTTGTTAAAGCCGGAATTGCACTTGTATTTTCACCTTTTGGATTAGTAGTTAAAGCTTCAACAACTTTCGCTGTCGCAGTTCCGAATTTTGGAATATAAGAAAGCAATTTGTTAGCAGAAAGCTGCCCAAGAGGTCCTAATTTTGCAACAAGTTGTGCATCCATTCTGCCAAGTACAACGACATTTGTTGTACCGTTCAAAAGATTGTATTTACCAGTTATATAATATGCCAAAAGCTTACCAGAACTTTTCATTGGGTTTATATCAGCCCAACCGTTTTTGAAAGTCATTTTGCCATCCAAATAATCAAATTTTGCAGTATCCATAACCGCAATACTATTGATAATAGATGTCATGGTTGATTTTAAAATGACATTTGTCATAATGTTATTTGCTTGCAAATATTTATCCAAACGACCGACTTCACCAAAAGAACCGTTTTTGATATTAAAGCTCAAACTTCCTCTAAGCGATTTCATCATTTCATCATAATCTGCAGCGATTAATGATAATTTTGTATTAAAACCTAAAGTTCCTGAAATTGCGTTTTTAATTCCTGCTGCACCATAAATCGCTCTTTCGGCATTCAATCCTGAGCCGGAAAACTCAACTCCGGTTTTAGCGTTCGTAATATTATAAACAATATTTCCGCCAACTTTACCGCTAAAAGCATTTCCTTTAAGATTATTCAAATAAAAATTCTCTCCTTTTAAAGAAAAATCACCAACCAGATTTTCAGCAATAATTCCGCCGGATGAGAATTTTTGAACACTACCATTACCTTTCAAAATATGTCCATCCAATTTGATATCAGCATTTGTCATACTTACAGGAATCTCCGGAATATTTATGGATGGAATACTTATATTTCCTTTAAGAACAGGGTTAAGCATGCTATCAATAATTTTAACATTTCCTGAAAATGTCATTTTTGATTTGTCAAACATCGGAATAATTATTGTTGACATTTCTGTTGTTGCGTAAGTTAAATTTAAAGTTTGTTTTGTGATATTAACATCACCAATTAATGTTGATTTAATATCACCTGTCGTTACAAAATTCAATCCGATTTTTTCTGTTAAATAATTTGTAATTTTTCCGGAAACGGTTGTCTTAATTTTTTCAATTGTAACCGGTGTTTGAGTAATCACGATTTCATTTTCTTTAATCTGCGCATTGATACTTGGTATTGAAACTTTAGCACAAGGATTAATTATTCTGATATTAGAACTCTTTGCCTGACCCCCGAAAGTCTTGCCGTCAGAAGTTATGCTGACAGTTGTAGCAGGTGCAACAATAGAAGTTGCAGCCGGTACGTTTTTAATATTAATATTATTCAAATTAAGATTAATAACAGGACTAATCTTGTCTAATTTACCTTGAATATCCGCCTTCATAGAAACGGTACCGGAATTAACCTGATTATCCTTCATCAAAGCTGCTTGACCTGCTGCGACAAGAAGTCCTTTTAAGCTTAGATTGTTTGCAGTCAAATGCAAATCACTCACTGCATCAGAAGTAACCGTTCCATATAATTTTAGCGGTTGGTTCAAAATCGTAAAACCAATGTTTTTAATATCAATATTATTGTTTGCTAAACTTACATCAGCATTAATTTTATCAACCCCGATTTTATACAAACCATAATACACATCCGCATTTGGAATTTTTAAATAACCGTTAGATTTTACAGTTTTTAAATCAGATTTGATATTGAAATCCGCATCCAATCGACCGTTTGCGCTCAATGTTTGCAAATCTTTGATATCAAAAATCAAAGCGATATCTTTAACTATTTTTAAGATATTCGAAAGCTCGACTTTTGATTTCAAATTAATATCAATATTTGTATTTTTACCTGTTTTAACAACACCGTAAAGTTTAGAAACTTCATTTGCTGCAGTGTAAATATTAGAATCAATATTAATGTTTTTGTCTTTAAATTTTAATTTAAGATTACTCTTAGGAAGATTTATTAAAGACAAATTACTCAAATCTGCATACCCTTTTATGCCATCATTTGTAATAACTAAATTTGCATCAGCTTTCGCTGTTAAATTATTGGCATAAATTCCTTTTAAAATACTTATAATATCAATTTTTACATCTTCTTTTTTCTCTGTATTATTTTCTGTCGGATTAAATACTAAATCATTTAACTCCATATCCGGCATGATTTTATTGAAAACTTTAACATTATAATTAAATTGTTCTCGTCCCTTCAAAACCGCATTACCGGAAGCTTTCACCTTAATACTTTTATTCAAAATAAAATCAGAAATCTCTGTTTTGTTACCATTAATTATATATTTATCAATTCCATCCGTTAAAGTAATATCGTATGAATCAACAATAATATTAGGAAGATGATTAGAAAGTTTTAAGCCAAAAGGCAAAGCTTGCATAGGTTCAGCTTCCTCTGTTTCGCCACTTTGAGGAAAATATTTTTCAACCTCAAAACTTCCGTCTTTATTAATCAAAATGTTTGCACTCAAGTTTTCTAACTGAACAACATCAACTTCAATTTTTCTTGCAAGAATCGGAAGAAGTGACATTTTTACTCTAAAATTATCAGCCGTAAGGATTTTGTTATTATTAGGTTCAAGCAGTTCGAATTTTTTAACCCTCAAACCTGCTGTAAGTTTTGGTGTCGTAACAAGTGTGACTTCTTCCAGATTAGAATTCAAACCCGTCATATCTTTTATGCTTTTAGTAATTTCCGGAACATATTTATTAATAATAGGATTAACAAAAAACGGAGCTGTTAAAAAAGTAATATAAGTTGCGCCCAATACTCCAGCTATTGTTATTCCTGCTTTTGCCCATATTTTATTATTCATCAAATCCTCCAATGTTAAGAAATGTAAAATAACCTTCATGTAGTTTTCTCTTTCTTATTATATCTTAAAACTTTAATTTAGGAATAACCTTATAGACTATAAGCGGATTTCAGCCATATTTCTACCTGAAAAATGATACTTTTGTGAACATTTGTTAACAAAAGTCATCCTTCCCCTCAAGATTCACGAAAAATTGCCGATAACACTCACATAAGAAAATTAGTTGATTAGGAGTTTAAGTGATGAAAAAAGTCGTATTAGTTTTATTTGCATTTTTATTTTTCAGTGTAGGTCAAGCATTCGCTTACAGAGTAACAGATTTCTCAAATGACACAAAAGTTGTTGCAGCTTTAAGAGTTCTTGAACAAGCAGGTGAAAATGATGTATTCAGAAATCTTCAAAGATATGGTATGAGAATCAAGTTTGATGATTTATCAATGGTATCTAACGCAAGAAACGCATTCGCAGTTAGTACATACAACAATTATGGTACAAGAATCATCATGATTAATTCTGCATACAGAAACGCTCCTGCTGAACAAATCGCTTGCCTAATCGCTCACGAAAGCTACCACACAAGATATACAGCAAACCTTGAAGAAGAAACACTTGCTACTCAAAAAGAAGCTTCTTGCTGGAACAGAGTTAAAGTAGCATCAAAAGCTTATCCTGATAGCAGACTAACAAGAAGATTAGACAAATTAAGCGGTCTTTACTTAGCTTCTTCTAACGGTAACAATTTAGTAGAACAAAAAATCGCAAGCAACGGTTTTTACAGAAATCAATTAGGTCTTAACTAAGATAAACAATAAAACTAATACAAAAAGTTTCGGAATATAGCCTGAATATAATAGCAATGGGATGCCAAATGTGCATCCCATTTTCGTGTGCTACGCACGTAAGTACTACGTACGTAGCACCTAGCCTTTGACGGCACCGTCATTTTCGCCGGAGATAAAGTATCTTTGCATCATCAGGAAAAATATAATTATTGGAACGGTTGAGATTATGGAGCCTGCTGCAATAAATCTCCAGTTAGAAGAAAACATACCTTGCAAATTATTTATTCCGACCGGCAGAGTGTACATAGCGTCTTTGGTTAGCATAATGCTAGGCCATAGGAATTCACCCCAAGAACCGATAAAAGTAAATACGGCAAGTACGGCAAGTGTTGGTTTTACCATTGGGATTACGACACGTGTAAACATCTGAAAAACATTGCAACCGTCGACAATTGCGGCTTCTTCCACTTCCTTAGGAACTTTAAGAAATGCTTGACGCATAAGAAAAATTCCGAATGCGCTAACAGCAAAAGGCATAACAAGACCAATGTATCCCATTACGTTATTTACGCTATCAATAAGATGAAGTTTTAGTGTGATAATATAGACAGGAAGCATTATTGCTTGGAACGGAATCATGATTGTTGCAAGGATTGAAAAGAATACTATTTTTTTGCCTTTAAAGTTCATTCTTGCAAGTGGATACGCTGCAAGAGAGGATAAAACAAGATTTAAGATTACAGTAAGTGCTGCTACTATGACGCTATTCCAAAAATATCCCATAAAATTGACTCTACCCCAGACGTCAATGTAGTTTGCCCATGTAAAATCTAATGGAATTAGATGTGGCGGATATGCAAAAATATCTTCATTAAGTCCTTTTAGAGAGGTTGAAGTTAACCAGATAAAAGGGAAAATTGATAATAGAGATGTAATTATCAATATAATATGAATTAATGCTTTTCCTGTTAGTTTTTTTATCATAGTTATTATTTTAGCTTAATTTTAATGTTCTGTCATTCTTTTTTTTGTTATAAAATTAGACTTAAGTAGCAAAAAATATTTTTACAGATTTTAGAATAGGTATGAGTTACAAAATTAGTTTAGATAGTATACAGAATTTTAAGACTCCGGAAATAATCACCCCATTTATGCCATATACAAGAGTAACATCAAGTTATCCCAAGGACATATTTGAGAAGGAGTTTAGTTCTGTTGATTTAAAAAAGAAACCGATTTTGTTTAAGTTCGCTAATGTTTGTCAACACAATACGTTATTGTTCAACAATTTAGATTTAAGATTTTTGGAGAATTTTTCTCTTAACAAATTGATAAACGTATTTTCTCTTGTTGGCTTGAGAGATTTTTCTACATATAACAGATTTTCACCGACAGAGTTATTTAAGATTTTGGAACTCAAAAATGAAGAAATAAGTTTTATTAAACCTTTTGCAAGACAAAAAAATTATCAGGGTGTATTTAATTATTCAACAGAGAATTTGCTGGATATTAACCAAGAAAGTAATATTAATAAAAGCCGTTATATGGACTTGATGTCCGCAAGATTGAAGTACGAAGATGCAAAAATGATTGTGGATAATCATGATATAAATACGACAGATTTTAAGTGTGCAATTAGGGATTTACAAGAGAGATTTGCCGAAAATATTGATAATATATCAATCAATCATTTGGGAGATAAATACCAGATTGTATTAACAACACAAACTCCTTTTTCTGTTCATAGATTCAATTACAGTGAGTGTAAAAACGGACAAAATAATTCTAAAAAAATGACTTTGGAGCGATTTAATACACTTGAATATTTAAATAGCCAAATTGATGAAGTAGATAGTTATAACAAAATGATTAATAAGTATAATTTTGAAGTCATAAACAATGGTAAAGGAAAAATAAGAGAATACTCTAGCGGTATAAAATCCGGTGATATAATAAAAGCTTGGGAGTCAGGAAATTTGTTAAAAGAAGATATCATGGATTTATTTACAAAGAATCCGGCTTGTATACCACGTGAAGATTTTAAATATTTTGCTCAAAAGAAATTTAAACTCACCCCGTTTGATACCCCTAAAATTATTGAAGGACGATATTATACAGCAACAACTCCAAAACTTGATACAGCATCAGATTATTATAAAATTAAGGAAGGGGAAATTCTCAAAAAAGAATTGCAGAAGCTAAAAGATGTTGATTCAAACAAAAAAATCATGATTATTGATGGACTCCCCGGAGCCGGAAAATCCACTATTATAAATAATATACTTAAACAAACTAAAGAAAAATTTTATGTTTCTGATTCTGATAATATAAAAAAAGAATTTACCGAATACTATAAAGATGGAATTGGTGCAGAAATTGTACATGAAGCCTCAGGTTATTTGTACAAAAACAAACTTATTCCGGCAATTTTAAAGCAGGGCAAAAATTTGATTTATCAAACAAGCGGAAGTTATGAATCTCTTGATAAGATTCTAAAAGACGCTAACAAGCTTGGATATACAATTGATTTTGTTAACGTAAACACAGACAAAGTAACTTGCATAAACCGTGCAAAGAAACGTATGGAAACCGACGGACGTTTTATGGACCCTTGTGTAATTATTGATATTGCTAAAAAGAATTCTAATGCTAAAGGGTATATGGCAGAAATTATCTCGTACAGCCCTTATATCCATAAATCTTATAAGTGTCATAACTACGAATTGTTAGAAGTTAAACAAGGTGAAATCAAAAAAAGTTATAACTTGAATAAGCCAAGCTGGATACTAAGATTACGTGGATTATTAAACAGTTTGGCATAATAAGTATATCAAGTTGGACATATATTTTTTATTATTGTGTGTATATCATATTCATGATAGTATCTAAAATATAGATTAAGGAGTGTGTATAATGAGAATTCAAAAAGTAGACAGTAGTATAAGTTTTGCAAGAAAACCTGATGCAAAAGAAATGAAAGTTTATACAAAATCATTGAATGAAGGGCTGGGTCTTTTAGGCAAACAGGTTGATGTAATTTTACATAACGCATCTGCTCCTGCTGTTGAAGCTGAAAACACAGGTATTGGTTCATTATTTTCCAGAACATCTATTACTAAACTTTTTCCGTTTTTAAAGGAACACAGTATTAGTGGTATTCAACAAGAACCAAACGGATTGAGAAAAGTTTTGGATAATTCGCCTTACGCTCCGGAATCAGGCGCTAAAAATATCTTTATGATACCTTTGGAAAAATTAGCATCAGATGAATACGGAAACATACTTTCTAAAAAGACTTTTAATGCAATTGTTAAAAACAATCCTGATAAAGAGAACGTAAATTATCCTTATGTTAGAAGCATGTACGAAGTTGCTTTAAGAGAGGCTTATAATAATTCTAAAAATTCTCCGGAATTTTTGGAGTTTAAAATGCAAAATGAGTCTAAATATGAGGCAGGCGCATTATATAGAGTTATTTCAAAAATCCATGGTGATGATAATTTTGCCTTGTGGGGACAAGTTGATAATTATTCTCAAGATGAAATTGATAAAGTAGCGAAAGCTACCGGCATGGATAATTGGAGTGAAGTTGATAAAAATCTTTATACACACAAAAATTCTGCTCAATCAAAAGCAAGAATTGCAGAATTAAAAACAAAATATAAAGATGACTATGATTATTATATTTTCCAACAAATGTTATTGGAGAAGGAAAATGCTAAAGTAAACAAGGTTTCTAAGGAAACAGGTATTAATATTATTGGTGATTCTCCTGTAGCACCAACAAGCGTGGAAGCTTGGACTAACCAAAACTTGTTTATGAAAGGTAAAGCTATTGGCTGTCCGCCTGATTATTTTTCTCCAACAGGTCAAAGATGGGGATTCCCTTATTTTAAACCTGAAGAAATTTTCAACAAAGATGGCTCACTAGGAAAAGCCGGTGAAATTTTAAAGAAAAAATATGAAGATTATTTTGCAAGTTTTTCCGGTGGCATAAGAATTGACCATATTATTGGTTTAATTGACCCATTTATTTACACAGTAAATAGCAAGGAAATGAATGCGAAAAATTCCGGCAGAATTTATTCTATTGAAGGCGGAAAACATCAAAAACACAGTATCAATGAATATGCAGCATTGTTGACAAAGATAATTATTCCGGCAGCAGAAAAATTTGGTTTAGATAAAAAATCCATTATTTGTGAGGATTTGGGCGATCCTAATAAACCGACTCAACAAGTGATGAAAAAATTAAATCTTTCAGGGATTTCTGTTACACAATTTGATTACAGAGGTTCAACAGCGCCGGAAAGAAACGTAATTATGATTGGTTCACATGACAATCAATCATTCTTAGAATTTGTAAAAGACTTTTTCCGTTCAAAATATAATTATGATACAAACAATAGATTTATGGAGAAAACAAGAAATCTCGCAGAAGACACTGCTCCTCAAAATACATCAAAAGATGAATTAAATAAGTACACAGCTAAACTTAGAAAAAATCCGAAAGAATTTATTGCTGCAAGTTTTGCAGAATTATTTGCAAGTCCGGCAAGACGTATTCAGATTTTCTTCTCTGATTTCTGGGGCTTAGGCAAGACATATAACCGTCCAGGAACAACTCAAGGTAATTGGGCTTTAAGACTTGATTCTGATTTTGAAGATGCTTATTATAAAGCAGCTTCTGAAGGAAAAGCTCCAAATTTAGCCGATGCAGTAGCTAGAGCACTAAGACATAGAGGACTCGATAAAGGTCATGAAACTTTGATGAAAAACCTTGATGAGTCAGCAAAAATTATTGCAGAAAAATAGGATTATTAGTATATCTAATGTAGCAATGACGTTATTAATCGTCATCTGAATTATTTGTAAATTTATCCAATATTTTTTGCGTAATCATTGTTCCACCCATAATAGAACCAAAAATTATCGGTACTCTTTTAAGTGTATGCATTTTTTTAGTTAAAGCGCTAGAGATAGATAAAAATAACAATGGAACAAGAGTATCGTTCATTAAATATTGAGTAGTATTCCTTAATCTTTTATCAAATTCTTTATCTTTAGCTATTTCCATAGCTTGAGTGCCTACCATGCCGGAAGTTAAAAACTTCATTTGCGGCATATCTGTAACGCTTGTGTAGATGAGCTCACGTGTATTTTCATCAGTAGTAACTTTTGCAATGTTTTTATCAAGATACTTGTGCAACTTGCTTTTTGGAGGAGCTTTCTTTAATGGCTTAGGTTGTTCAAATTTCGTTTTTGATAACGCATAATCAGCTCCGAGAGCGCCAATTACACCAAAGGCAGTTACCAAAAAACCGTTTATGATATTTTTAATAATTTCGTGCGTTGTTTCAAGTCCATGTGCCCATTTTGGATTATGCACCATATGAGTAAAATTTCTGACAGACTGTTTGTATACTTGTGATTTAGAAACTTTCCGCCCAAGAGTGTATTCAGCCATCATGCCTGCGGCTGCACCAGAAAGTATCACACTATCTTTTATCAGAAATTTATTTCTATACTTATGACTTGCTGTTTTAAAATCTTTATATGTTTTATAACATCCGCTTGTTATAAATATTCCGGCTGATAGTGCTGATGAATCTATTAGTTTATTTACTGGGATACGTGGTATCATATACTATATATTCAAACACAAAAAAAGTTTTATTATAAAATATATTTATGAAAAAGTTTCTTTTATTTACAATTTTAACAATTCTTGCAATTTCAATGATATTGCCGTTTATCATGATGTTTTTAATTTCATTAAGCGGTAATGAAAATATTTTTACAGACTATAAAAACATCAACCTTTCTTTTTGTGCGTACAAAAATGTTTTTGACTCAATTCCAGTTGTTAAATATTTTTTAAACAGTTTGATTGTCGCACTTTTCACAACTATTGGACAAGTAATAATCGCAGCACTTGCCGGATACGGATTTGCAAGGCTGAAATTTTGGGGCAAAGATGCTCTATTTTTTATCATAATTCTCACAATGATGGTACCACCACAGGTGAATATTGTACCATTATTCTACCTAATGAGTAAACTTGGTTGGATTAATACTTATCAAGCTCTGATTGTTCCGGGGATTTTTGGTGGCTTTGGAGTTTATATGATGAAAAATTACTTTACAACTTTTTCAAAAGATTTAGAGGAAGCTGCTAAATTAGATGGTTGCAATGTTTGGCAAATTTTTTCAAAAATAGCTTTACCATGCGCAATGCCGGCAATCGCAACACTAAGCATATTTACATTTGTCACAACTTGGAATAGCTTTATGTGGCCACTTATCGTAACAAATACAGAGAGTATGAGAACATTAGCTGTCGGACTCACTATTTTTAAAGGTTCATTTAGAGAAATAACTTTGTGGGGCGAGCTTATGGCTTGTTCCGTAATTTGCTCTATTCCGGTAATTTTAATTTTTATTGCAGGCAAAAATTACTTAATCAATAATCCATTAAGCGGTGCCGGAAAAGAAGGATAGGTTGCAGTAGAGGATTTTATCTTTGAGAATGTTTAACCCTTGAAGAGAGAGCGAATTTTCGGTAGGACGTAAGCCCGTAAAAGTAAAAAAATAGGAGTTAGCGCATTTCACGCTTCGCCCTTGAGGGGAGAAGCTGGGCGGAGCCCTGATGAGGGTGGATATGGATATGTTAATTCTTACTTCGGGATTGCCACGTCACTGTCGTTCTTCGCAATGACGTACTATTAGTTTACCCACCAAGCTTAAAAATATCTTCATCTGCTTTTTCGACAATTTGATATTTATCTTCCAATGCAGAAATTATATCATCTTGAGAAAGTTTTTTATTCTTATCAATATTAAAGCCTTTGTTAGAAAGAACAACTTTGTCGCCTTGAGAATACAAATCATCTAATGGTGCATTTTTCTCTTTACCGCAAACCATAGTAAACTTAACTCCCAATTCATCAAGCGAATCAGCTATTTTGTTATACAAATCAAAACTCTGAATTGTTGACTTATCTCTATTGTCGAGCTGCCAACCGCCACAAATAAAGCCATGAACTTCATCGCAAATTCTCCTTAAATTCATTACCTGTTTTTCCAATTCCTGTTTTATAGAGCCCAATGGCTGCATTTCCGGTGCAGCATGGAACATAAAATGTTTATCTCCTGCTTTCAATACACCTGCGGTACAGCTGTTTATGTTCTCGGTTTGAATTCCACGCATTGCAGTAACTGCTTTTCCGTTTTTTATCAAATAATCATGAAATTCACCAATCATTCTGGTTGATTTTTGGGGTTGGTTAAAAGAGTTTACCAAATTTATTGTAAATGGACACATACAAAAACCTTTATTCTAATTTCACACACAGAAATTAAGAATGCTGAATATTCAAAATTGCTTGTTTGTAAAAAAATGTTTACAAATTGTTATTTTATCCTCTTCAATGATGATAAGAAGTTAAAATTAATAACATCGCCATCAACGGTAGTTAAGAATACTTGACAATCTTTATCATCAGCCTCAATTTTTGGCAATTGTTCCAGTTCTGCAGCATAATAGTTACTGTCATTTCTACCGCTTGCAGTTATTTTATTAGCAAGAGCGTTCAAAGATATATTTCTTAAAAATCCCGCAAAACCTTCACCTTTATTTGACATCTTGGTATATATTCTAAGTGAAGCGTCATTCGTTTCCAAATCATATCTGCCTATTATAAACGAGCTCAATTGTTTGGCAGATGATTTTATCATCATCCTTTGAACAACATTATCTTTAAGCTTCATTTCGCCTTTTATGACATCAAATTTGCCATCAGGAATGTTAACCAAATCTCCAAAAGTTACCGGAGTAATCATTGCGAGCGGATTTCTAAACAAGGAAGCAGCTTTTAAAATATATTCTACATATCCGATTTTTTCAATAGTTCCGTTTTGAATATTAAATTTTATATCTCCATTAAGTTTCAAGCTTGAATCCGAATTAATTTCAATTAACCCCATCGCTTTTCCGGAAATTTCTCTTGGCAAGCCTAAAAGTGCATCAGCCATTGTTGTGGAATTTACGTCCTTAACTCCTAGCCTTAAGTAATAAAGATTTTTGATTAAATCTGCTCTTACTTTTAATGTAGAGATACCTTCCGCAATATCAAATTTATTGGATTGCAACTCAAGTACTCCATCCTTATCAAGCGTTAAATTTGCATGTAAATTGCCAAAATCTATATTTTTATACTTACCTTTTTCAAGATTAAGCATGCATTTCTCAACAATTATTAAACCCTTAGTAAATGTTGAAACATCATCACTTTCAGAAATTTGATTATCTGTATTCAAAGCTTGTTCTGCTGTTTGCATATTGTTTGTTGAACTATTCATGTTCAACATTCTTTCTACATCAACATCATCAACTGTAAGATTAACATTTTTTACGACAATCGGAAGTCTTAATTCGTTAACAATATATCCATTAAAATCATATTTTGAACGCTTAAATCTACCATTTGCAATAGCACCTAATTTATCACCCTTTGCACCGATTTTTGCAGATTTAATGTAAAGTCTTTGAGCCGGTACAAAAACTTTGTCCAAAGTAATAACACCATCCATTGTTGGAAAAGCTCCGGAATTATCCACGCTTAAATCTCCGGAAATTGTTCCTTTTTTGAAGATTTTTTGACCGCATAAAAAGTTCAAAAATTCGCTTGGCAAAGGACGTGGAATTTTCATATTAATATCCAGCATTTTCATATTATCAGCCATGTCTAAATTGCCATTGAGCGATAATACAGGTGTCATGCCTTTTTTAAGTTCATTAGTTATATAATAATCAATCGTATTGATTTTCAAAATATTTTTTACAACACTCAAATCAACTTTGAACAATGTTTTATAATCCTTTAGGACCATTGATTGGTCGCCAAGTTTAAATCCTTCACCTTCTCTTAGTAAAAAATACCAAACCAAGTCACAAGAACCGTTTTTAGAGGTCAAAGTTAGCCTTGAACCGGCATCACCAATTAGATTAATTGGTGCGCCAAGCATTTTAGTTAAATAATTTTTGAAGAAATCGTCATTTACAAAAATGTCAGAAACAATTTTTGTATCACAAGTTTTCCAATAATCTTTAACATCTCCTGACATTACAAAACTGTTCTCTTTTTTGTTATTATAAAAACCTTTGAAGTCCTTCAATGCAATATCTTTGTTTCCGATTTCCACAATACCTTGCGTAATTTTTACAGGCATGTTTAACAAATCTTTAACCTTAAACTCTGATTCATTAACATTAATATCACCTCTAATATTATTTTTCGTAAGATGAAGGTTAAAATCCACACTACCATTAACATCTACAATTGGCGCAAGAAGTTCTTTGCCATTTGGAATAATTATGTTTGAGGTTAACATGTTAAAAATATCACGAGCTTTAAACTTGGAAGCTGCGATATTTGCTTCAATTCCTATTTTTCTGGAAGCAAATGCATCAATTACAATTTTTGACTTATCAATTTCAATCGGGAAACTATCTACGTGTAATTCGCCATTTCCCATATATATTCTATGTTGATCATCAGCAGAGACAAAAATCTTATCCTGTCCCTTGCTCATCAAAAAATCAAAATCGAAATGTAGGTATTTTTTTGCTTTTGTTCTGTCAAACATTATATTTCTAGCATCAAATTTAATGCCAAAATCAGGCGTGTCATATGTTATTAAACATTTTCTCACACCGAAAAGTGCTGAGTAAAAATCAAGCGCAATAGGACTTTCTTTTTCCTCTTTTTTCTCTTGCTGCGGAATTAACGTAGAAAGCTCGGAAACATTTGCATAAATGTTTTCAGCCATAATTTTTTTTACAATTATGCGTTTAGAAAAAATATTACTAAAAGAAAATTCCGTATCCAAACTCTTTAAATTAAGAATTTCTTTTTTGTTTTTTTTAAGGCTGATTTCATCTAAAGTAAAACCAATATTAGGGCTAAAGCTTGTTGCAAGTTTTGGGTTTTGTATAATTAAATCCGCATCCAAAAACTTTTTAACTTCTTTGCAGATAGTTTTATTTACCCAAGAAGATGATACGACTGTCGGAATAACGTATAAATATGTTCCAACTACACCGCCCGCTATAATTGCAGCTGTGCAGACCGTACCTATTAAAATTTTTATGCCCTTCTTCATGACTTATATTATATCATTATAAAAAAGTAAAAGCGATAATTGTGTAAATTATCGCTAAATTATGTGTGTGTATTATATTATAGATTTTTTACAAAGTGTGTGTTCTATGGTAAATGTTTATCTCTAAAACTTGATTATGCAATTGCTACAAATTGTTTTGATTCATTTTGAGGTACTTGATCGTTTTCACGAATCATACTGAATGTTCTGTATAATTTGTAACCCAATGCTTTTAATGGATTTGCGCTAACAGAGTCTGCGTTCTGTGCAAATTCTTTGTTCTGTTCAAACTTAACTGATGCTTGTGGATCTCTCAACATAAGAATTGCATTCTGTGAAGCAGTATCCTTAGAAACATTGTTAGCTCTGAAATTTTTATTTATATAATTTATATTTGAAATTTTGTTAATTTGCATTTTTATCACCTCTGTGAACTTTCTGTTAGAATTAAGTGTTTGATTTACACTTCATTTAACAATTTCATTATGCTACATATAAAATAAAAAGTCAAGAGGGTAGAAGTTATTTTGTTAACTTTTGTGAAACGCAGAAAATATAAGGTTTAGAGCATAAAATGTCGTTTTTACACTTAAAAAATAGCCCAATTGGGTATCGTTCATTTGGTGGAATTTATTTTTTGACTTTTTGTCATGGTTGATTTTAAAAAAGAGTATTTTTAGATGATTTTTTTGTAATTTCAAGGAAAAAGAAAGAAAAATCATTTGCGTAGTGTAAAAAATACACTAATTAACATAATTGTCTACTCTACTATTCACTAATTGAATTATTTATAGTATAATTTTGGCATGACGAGGGGATGTTATATGTCACAAGATAAAAATACTAGCAACAATCATTCATTAAGGGAACCTGAATTTTATAACAAATGGCGCAGTTTATTTCAGTTTTTGGTAACTCACGTTTTTTACATGATTAGGTTTAAACTGGTTTATCGCTTAGAAGTTTATGGCAAAGAAAACATTCCTGACGATAATAATTTTATTGTTGCTGCTAACCATCTTTCAACACTTGATCCTCCGCTTGTGTGTGGAGTGATGAATAAGCCTGTTGCTTATATGGCAAAAAAAGAATTATTTGAGAATCCTTTCATGCGTTGGTGGTTAAATTGGCTTGGAGCTTTTGCTGTTGATAGAGAAAAGCTTGGAGTTTCTACAATTAAAACGGTTAAAAATTTAAAGAATACGGATTGGGTTCTTGGTATTTTCCCACAAGGTACAAGACAAGAAGCCGGAGAAATCAGTCATATAACTAAGGGATTTGCTTCTCTTGCAAAAAGTACTAAGTGTGGTATTTTGCCTGTTGGAATCACCGGTACACAAGAAGTAAAGAGATTTCTATTCAGTGGAAAAATTATTGTCAGAATCGGTAAAGTTATACCTTATACTGACGATGTCGCAGGTATGGTGGTTGATTGGGAAAAATCTATAGAGGATTTAACCGGTTTTAAGTATGTTCAAGATGAAAAAATAGAAGAAAAAATTAATTCATAAAATTAAGATATAGCTGGAAAGATAAAATGGAAACAGAAAAAAATTATAACAGAAGAAGTGAAAAAGATTACAGCGCCTTTAGAGCATTCTATTATATGTTGTTTTTAGGTTTGGTTGTTTATCCTGTTACAAAACTGATGTACAATTTAAGAATTGTAGGTCGAGAAAATGTTCCTAAGAATTCACATGTTATATATGCAGGGAATCATGTGTCTTATTTGGACCCTCCAATTATATCTCTTGCTGTATGGAAAGCAGTTGCGTATATGGCAAAGCAAGAGCTTTTTAAAGATGATAATAAATTGTTAAGATTTCTTGTGCATACACTTGGTGCATTTGCGGTAAATCGTGATAAGCCGGAAATCGCAACTTTTAAGACTGTAAAAGCAGTATTTAATACTCCTTGGTCTTTGGGGATTTTTCCTCAAGGTAGAATTATTAAAGAGCCTGTTATAAAAGATATTCATAAGGGATTTATTGTATTTGCCAAGAAATTCAAAGCTGATATTGTGCCGGTTGGTATTAAAGGATTTGACGGATACGCAAAAAAATTGTTCCAAAAACATATTACAGTAACAATCGGTAAACCGATTTCTTATGAATTGGACGAGGATGTAATTCTAAAAGAATGGGCAAGACAAATTTGTGAATATACAGGATTTGAAAACCAAATCGAAAACGAAGTCAAGGCTTATTAAAATGTGCTACGCACGTAGGTACTACGTACGTAGACATTGGGTCGGCTTCTTGGTAGAAATTACAAGATTGTTTAACAATCACAAGCTCCGCCTCGAAATGGGACTACAAAAAGATGATTAGAGGCTTAGATGCGAAGATGCGTAGGAATTTATCCAAGTATGGCACGTCCCCTCTCCACGGGGGAGGTACAGACATTTCTAAAACTTAATTCTCGCCCGCAACATCCATTGAGCTGGAGAGATATCACGTTGGTGACAGAGAGGGAATTATTTGTTAACGAACATTAGTAAGTTTAGAAATTCGGGTGGGGGCTAATTTATAGTTTATGGTGCGTAATTTGTCAAAAAAATTTGAGAATTTTCGTGGCAATCCAGAAATTATCATCTAACTGGATTACTTCGTTTTACACTACACTTACTAGCTTGTAGGTTACATTACACATTTGAAAGTGAAGTGAAATACGTTCCTCGTAATGACGTAACGCAAGATTACAAGCTTAATATACTTGGTGGGCGAACTTAATAACTTTAAGACTTAACGGCTTTTGTAATATTTCTTTACAAACTAGCAATTTTTATTTTTACACTACTTTATCTCTATGCAAAAGAATGAAAGGTTTTATACAGCATGAATATTTTAGCACTGAACAATTTAAAATTAGGAAATTCATATAATAATCAAATTAAACAAAATAAAATGACAGTTCCGACTTGGGGGCTCAAAATGAATGCACCGTTGGGCGAAGATACTGTTACTTTCTCTACACAGCCTCAAGCACAGGATGTTGCGTTTAAAGCAGCACCAACTGCAAAGTTTTTAACAACAAGAACCGGTGGAGTTTCAAAAGCTACAGCAAAAGAAATTAATGCAATTGCAGAAGAATCTCAACCGGCAATTCACGGTTTTATAATGAGTCTTTTTTCAGACTATTTAGTTACTGAAAGCAAGCCAAATAATTTAATTTTATTTATTTCTGGAAGAGCAAAAAAACCGGATTCTATTGCAGAAAAAAGTAAAATTATGCAAGAAAATACAAAAACCGGCATTTTGAAAAAAATGACAGATTTGAATGGTGAAAAAATAGTATTAGCAGATGGTTCTCGGAAAAATGTTCATAAAACATTAGGTAAACTTTTAGATGCTGTTAAAAAAGGTTTGGTTTATGTAGAAGAAGTGGAACCAAAGCGACCAAAAGCTGCAGCAAAACTAAAAGGAAAAGAAAGGTCAAAATGGGATTATGCAGATCCGGCTTTCTTGCAAAAATTTATAAAAGAAGCTGAACAAGCTATGAAAAGACCTGTAACTTTTGAGGATCCAAGCACAGTATCCGGAACAAAAGCAAATTATACAGCTCTTCACTTTTTATTAAGACTTCCCGGACAAAAAAGACCATTTGAATTACAACTAATGGGACCAAGTGTTGCAAAATTTAAGCACTTAGACGATATTTTGTTTAAGATTTTGAATAACAAGAATGTTGACAAAAAATATCAACCGATTGTCAACGTATTAAAACCTCTTGTAATGACTCAAGATGATAAAACAATGGCTAAGTATATAAAACTTCGTGATAAGATGGGTAAATTAAAATTTACACAAGCTGAATACGAAAAATTAACCGGTAGAATCACTATGGGTGATGAAAAATTGATTAAAGAAACTGATTCTAAAGAATTTAGTGCAAAAGTAGATAGTTTACTTCGTTCAAAAGATGTTAAACGTGAAGATTTGAATATTTTAGCTGATAATGTTGAATTAGAAAGTGATTATCAGGATAAAACGTTTGTTAAGAATTTCAGAACAAAGGTTGCACAGCACGATTTGTTTGCGGATTATAGAGCGGAAGCCTTTTTATTCCAAAGAACAAGACCACCAATAAAATACAGTGCAGATGATAGTCGTGAGTACTTCTTGCCTATGACGGTAGATTTACCAGGGGAATACGACTTGAACAAGCTTAATAGAATGTTGATTGAATGCGAAAAAAAGGGTGCTGATTCTAAAACTGCTAAAAAATAGTAAAGTGTTTGGTGCAGATTTTTCACTCTCATGCTGAAACCCACCCGCATTTGTACGGCTCACGTAGTTCGCCTACAACTGCGACCATCCTAACAAGGGCGGTAGATTTGGTGTTTTTTTAAGATGAACTTTTCTTATTATGCTTTTTTTGCGACTTGTTTGTCTTTTTGGTAAATTGTTGCGGATTTTTTGTATAAGAGGTTTGAATTCTCTTAACACTGAAAACATCCGGCATGGACTGCAGTGCAATCATTACTTTGCGCAGTGTTTCAATGTTATCAAGTTCAATACCAAGCTCAATGATACCGACTTTACCTTTAGATTTAACGTTGGCAGAGGTAATGTTGGTATTATTATCCGATACAACTCCAATAACGTCTTTGAGTAATCCGAGTTTTTCTGCTGTTTCAATACGGATTGTAGTACTGTATGTTTTATTAACATTGTTGCCTGACCAGTGAATATCAATCAAACGTTCTACAGGAATGTTTTCTAAAGTTTTGCAATCAAGCCTGTGAACTGTAACACCCTTGGAACGTGTTACTACACCGATTATTGGTTCTCCGGGAATCGGTGAACAACATCTTGCAAAAGAATAAAGCAAGCCTTCTAAGCCTACGATATCTTTTTCTGAAGCTTTTCTTGGTTTGTGAGGATTTGGTGCTTCCTGCTTTGGCGGTTTTCTCAATCTGTTAACAATTTTGTTAACTGTTGTTTCGCCGTAACCCAATGCTGCAAATAAATCATCAGCACTCACATAATTCATTTGTTTTGCGACTTTTGCAAATTCACCATTCTTAACAAATTCATCAAATACGGTTTTGGTTAATTCGTGTTCAAGGTTAGCTTTTCCGATTTCAATATGGTCTTCACGTTTATTCTTTTTGTACCATTGACGAATTTTAGAAGCTGCTTGCTTTGTTACAACAAAGTTTAACCAATCCAAGCGTGGAGCAGAAACTTTTGATGTCATAATTTCTACGATGTCACCGTTTTTGAGTTTTGTATCAAGTTGTGCAATTCTACCGTTAATCAAGGCGCCAACTGTTTTATGTCCGACATCAGAGTGAATACGATATGCAAAATCAACAGGAGTTGCGTTTAGAGGTAAGTCTATTACATCACCCCCTGGGGTGAACGCAAAAACTTGGTCAGAGAACAAGTCCATTTTTACGGAATTAACAAAATCCTCTGCATTTTTTGTTTCTTTGTTGTATTCAACCAGTTTGCGCATCCAAGAAAATTTGATATCACTAGCTGAATCCGCTTTCTTAGAGCCTTTTTCTTTATATCTCCAGTGCGCAGCAATACCATATTCTGCTATTTCGTGCATTTCCCAAGTTCTAATTTGTACTTCCAAAGGTTTTTGTCTTGGACCAATTACAGAAGTGTGGAGTGATTGGTACATGTTTCCTTTTGGCATTGCGATATAATCTTTAAAACGTCCGGGAATTGGTTTAAACTGTGAGTGAATAAGCCCAAGCACTTCGTAACATTCTTTTTCTGTATCAACAATTACACGCACAGCCGTAATATCATATAAGTCGTGGAATGCTACATTCAGACGGCGCATTTTATTATAAATACTATAATAATGTTTTGCTCGGCCGGTTATTTGAGCATTGATTCCACTTGCTTTTACGTCTTTAGAAATCTTGTCGATAAGTAATTTGACAGTCATTTCTCGTTCGGCTTTTTTTTGTGAAACCAATTGAGCAATTTCATAATACTTATCCGGATGTAAATATTTTAGCGATAAATCTTCAAGTTCAGCTTTGATTTTACCGACACCTAAACGGTTTGCGAGAGGAGCAAAGATATCAAGTGTTTCTTGCGCAATTCTCTGTTGCTTTACCGGTGTCATATAGTTAAGAGTCCGCATATTATGGAGCCTGTCAGCAAGTTTTAAAAGAATTATTCTGACATCGCTTGCCATTGCGATAAGCATTCGTCGAAAGTTTTCTGCTTGACGTTCTTCTGTCGATTTGAACTGCAATTTACCAAGTTTTGTGACACCTTGAACAAGGTTTAGCACATCTTCGCCAAACATCTCCTTGATTTCTTCCGGTTTTGTGTCTGTATCCTCCAGAATGTCATGCAAAAATCCTGCCATAAGCGTGTGTTTGTCGGCTCTTAAGGCAATTAATATTTTTACAACTTCCATCGGGTGAATAATATATGGTTCTTCAGAAACCCTATATTGTCCGGCATGAAGCTTTTTTGCAAATTCAAAAGCTTTTTCGAGTTCTTCAATATCGGCTTCCGAATATTGTTGTTCGATTAGCAGCGCTCTTATTTCGTCAAAAGTAATTACATATTGTTCCATAATAATGCTATCATAGTGTTTTTTTAAGCATTTTGCAAGTTTTTTGGTTCAAAATCGTGTATATGGATTAAAGCGGAGTGTGTTGAACAAGGTGAAAATTGACAAGGTGAATTGTGTTAAAGATAATAAAGTTATGGAACAAGATGAATTAAGCAATTTTATTGATGGAGTTATTAATAACAATTTAGAACCAAAAGTTAATGAGGTCGTTGTAGGCTTTCTTAGTAATACAATTATTGATTATTTGATTTCTAATAACATAAATTATAATAGAGATATTGTTGAAATTAGAGAAATTAAGTTGACATACAAAGGTTTAGAACATTTATTGCGTGATGAGAAAAAATTAATACAAAAACTTACCCAAAAACAAATAAAAAGAATTGCATTTATAATTGCTAAAAATAATGTTTATTATGATGTAGACCATAAAAACATATTATTTATAGATTATTTACCTGAAGAAGAGGTCGAAGGTAATGTAAACATAATAAAAATTCCAATCAAATTAATCGGAAAAAAGGCATTGACAATAGCTACAGCTAGTCGTGTTTCTGATATATCAATCCTAAATTCTCCAAAAAAATTTAAAAAGATAAATTAATTAAGGATTGACACTACCCAATCGTCTCGGGATACCTTGCGGAATTGCCCAACGCACAGCTAGTGATTCTCTGTGCTACAAAATTAACTTATCTTTCTATTCTCATTATAATCTATTTCTTCAATTTTTCAAGTGTTTGTCCGATTTGAGATTTAATACTTTTGAACATTTTTACAATTTATCAAATTCTCGTTTAATTTCTTGAATATCTTGCCACATAAGCCATTTAGGGCTGCCTTTTGTTCTTGCATCATTTCTAAGTAGGTATGATGGATGAAATATTGGCATCATTTTTGCCCCAAAAACATCAACAATCGCACTTTCAGGATTGAACCATTTGCCACGAATTTTTGTAATTCCGCCAACGTTGCCGAGTATTGATTGTACAGCTACATTTCCGCACAAAAGTATAATTTTCGGTTTTATGATTTCTATCTGTGATTTCAAATATTCACAGCAAGCTTCTTTTTCTTCCGGTAACGGATTTCTATTTTCCGGTGGTCGGCATTTAATAGTATTGCATATATAAACATCTTTTTTGCGTGTTAAACCGACAGCCGCAAAAATTTTGTCTAAAAGTTGTCCTGCTTTTCCGACAAAAGGTTTACCTTCCTTATCTTCATAAAACCCTGGGGCTTCACCTATTAGCATAAGTTTAGGATTCGGAACACCATCATCAAAAACAATATTTGTACGAGTTTCACCTAAAGGACATTTATGACATCCCAAACACTTCTCTTTGATAGTTGTGAGTTGCTCGTACATTTTATACTCCGATTATTGTAGGTTGGATTTACCAATCCAACAAAAACTCTTATATTACGCTTGAATAAGTTCTTTAACCTTATTTCTCTGAACCGTAGCTTTTTTAGTTCTAGGTAAAGCTTGTTTCAAAACAGTAATATTAATAGGACGTTTGTATGGTGTCAAACGTTGTGAAAGTCGCTTAACTTCATCTTTCATCATCTTATCAAGAGTTTTATCATCGTATTTAGACTTTAGTTCATCTGTTGGAACAACAACTGCTGCAATGTCTTCTGTGCCGTCTTTTGCACCACCTTCACGAGAAACACCGAATACACAAACTTCTGAGAATAAATCACTCTTTTCCAAAACAGATTCAACTTCTTCCGGAAATACTTTTTTACCGCCGGATAGCACAATCATGTTTTTCAAACGACCTGTTATGTAAACTCGTCCGCTGTCATCAATTCTAGCTTTATCACCTGTGTGGAACCAACCTTCTTCGTCAATAGCTTCACGTGTTAATTCCGGTTGATTATGATAACCTTTCATTACAGAAGGACCTTTGAGTAACAGTTCACCTGTTTCAGAATCAATTTTTGCTTCGTAGCTTGGAAGAGGTTTGCCAACGGAACGTAAATCTCTGTGACGTTCAATGTTAATAGTCGCAATTGGGCTCGTTTCTGTCAAGCCATATACTTCATAAATTTGAATACCAACTCTCTGAAAGAATTTTGCTACGCTTAAATCCAAAGGAGCTCCACCGGACATACAACCCTTAAAAGCGCCTCCAAAACACTTATGTATTTTTCTAAACATAAGTTTTTTCATCCAAATAAATGGGACAAATTTTGCGAAATGGTAAAGAAACGGAAACATTCTTTGTGAAAATTTTGAAGTATTTTTCATCTCAGCTTCAAGTCCTGTTTTAAGAAGTTTTAAAAATGCAGGAACTACAACCATGAATGTGATTTTTCTGTCACGCATTATATTTAAAATATCTTTTGGTTTTAAATTATGCGTGTAATAAACCGTAAATCCAAGATTTAGAAATGTCGAGAAACCGACTGTCATTTCAAACAAGTGGTTCATTGGAAGAATTGAAAGTACTCTAACATCTCCATATGGTAAAATTTTGTCAAACGCAGTTTTTAAGTCCTTCAATTGCGCTAACATATTGCCGAACGTTGTTTCAACACCTTTTGGGTGCCCTGTTGTTCCTGATGTATAAATAATAAATACAACAGACTTTCTTGAACGATGACGCCATTTGCAAGTGTAATTGTTTGGAATTGTATAAATACTTTCCAAATTATCATTAATAGGGTGCTCGTCCATTACAATAATATGTTTCAGTGATGGAATAACTTTTTGTAGTTCAAGGGCTTTGTCTATGTATGTTTGAGATACAAGCATTACAGAAGGCAAACAATCTGAAAGAATGGACTGCAATTCATATTTTGTAAGCTTTATATCTAGAGGAACGGTAATCAATCCCGAAATTACTGATGCAAATACGCAAGCGCCATATTCAGGCTTTGATTCAGAAAGAATAGCAAGCTTTTCACCTTTTTGAAGTCCCAAGTCGTTCATTAAATAAGCAGCAAGTCTTCTTGACATCAAGCCTAAACCATCATAAGTAAGCTCTTTCCAGCCGAATTGAGTCTTTGTACCTAAAGCAATTTTTCTTGCGTAGATATTAGTCTTATCTTCAAGTAAAGATAATACATTACTTTCACGTTCTTTCATACTTCCCTCCTGACACACAAAAGCCTAATAGTATTATATGGATAACAGGCGAGTTGGTCAATAGGAAATTGAAAAAGTTGAAAGTTGGTTTAAAATTATTCGTGTAAAACGACTTTGTTATTTTCCAAAGATGCTTTTACATCAACTACTCTTTGGTTTGTACTTCCAACCCAATGTTTTTTATTATCCAAAAGTTCTTTAACAAATTTACCTTCGCAAATGACATCAATGTCTGCAATTTCCGGAATATCTTTGATTTCTTCCCACAAGAAACCTGTATATAACCAAATTGTTTTATTTGGTAATTCTTGTTTGATTTTTTTAATTAATCTGAAAACTTCTTCTCTGTTGAATGGATGTAAAGGGTCACCACCGGAGAAAGTTATACCTGCAACGTGCGGTCTGTTTAAGGCTTCAAATAATTCTTTTTCCGCAGCTTCATCAAATGGAATACCACCTGTGACATCCCAAGTTATAGGATTTTGACAACCTTGACAGTGATGAGTACAGCCTGCTACCCATAATACAACTCTTAATCCGTCACCATTTAACATGTCATCTTTTGTGATATTGTGATAATTCATTTTCGAAACTCCCTTACTTTAATTAAGTATACCATATCATAGGCAAAATAAAATCTTGTAATATAATTTTACAATTTGAAAAGATTTTCTTGATAAGATATTATTATATTGAAGGATTGTGCTTGGGGAGTCATGGAAAATAATTATTTTGCACTACTAGCTAATGATGTTAAGAAATTATGGAACGGTTTAGACGGTAACCAAAAGCTTGGAATGCTTGCGCTGATTGTCGTTACGATTATTGCTGCGACATTTTTCTTATCAAAAGCTATGGAACCCGATTGGGTTGTATTATATTCTGACCTTAACGAAGTAAACGCTATGAGTATCGTTGAGGGCATGAAGAAAAACGGTTATCAATATAAAGTATCAGATGACCATAAATCGATTTTAGTACCATCAAATGTTCGAGATGATATGAGAGTTTTTGTTGCAGAAAACGACCTTATCAAAAATGGTGATACAGGTTTTGAACTTCTTGATGATATGCAGTTGGGTTCGACTGATTTTAAGAATAAATTAACTAAACAAAGAATTTTTCAAGGTGAGTTAACTCGTTCTATCGAAAGAATTCAAGGGGTTAAATATGCACGTGTTCAGCTTGCGGAACCGGAACGTTCAATTTTTGATGATAATGATGAAAAACCGACTGCGTCAGTAGTCTTAGTTCTTGAACCGGGGTATAAGATTAAGGCAGGGCAAGTAAAAGCTATCAAGAATTTGGTTGCATACGCTGTTCCTAGAATGACTCCGGAACAAGTGTTTATTACAGACCAGAATGGTAATAGTCTTTCTGATGAAACATCAAAGAATTCAACAGATATGGAAAGCTTTAAGGCAAATCTTGAAAAAGATACTGCCAAAAAGATTTCAGAGGTTTTAGAAAAAATTGTTGGCAAAGGAAATGTTTCTGTTCAGGTTAATGCGGATATTGATTTTAATTCTGCTAAATCTACAATAGAAAGTTATATTCCTGTCAATGACAAGGGAGAAGGAGTTATAACAAGTTCTCAGACTGAGGTTGAAACTTATGAAAATCCTAACAATGTTCCTAATCCAAATAATGTAAATCAAAGAAATTTGAATTATTCAAAACAAAAAACTGCAGTTAATTATAGCGTATCTAAGGAAGTTAAACAGGTAGTTTATGCTCCTGGGACAGTAAAAAGACTTTCTATTGCAGTTGCGGTTAATAAAATTTTGACAGACTCTGAAAAAGAGGAATTAAAAAATCTTGTTTTATCGGCATCAGGTGTTGATTATTCAAGAGGTGATGTAATTTCTGTTTCAGGACTACAATTTGAGGGTGCATCTATTGACAAGAAGGCTCAAGAAGAATTTGCACAACAATATCAACAAGAACAAATGATGTATTTTATCACTTCATCAGTAATCCCTCTTATTATTGTACTTGTTCTTGGTTGCTTTGCATTATTTATTCTTAAGAACTTTATATCAAAAATGCCTAGTCAAAAACGACAAGAGCGTGTAGTTCAAGTTGAAGAATCTGCTAATGCGGAAAGAGTAGAAGATTCTGAGGCAGATGAAAGTATGCCGAAGATAGAGATGAATCGAAAAGAAGTTAAGTCACAAAAAGAACAAAGTATTAATGAACTGAATGAGGCTGTAATGGCATCTCCGGAAGATGCTGCAAAACTGCTGACTTCGTTTATTAAAGATTAAAATAATTTTAAAAATGAACTTAACGACCTAAGGACTTAGCGACTTAAAGACTTTACTAAAAGGAATTTTACATGGGTATTGAAGAAATAAAAAAAGCGAAAGAAGAGGCTAAGCGGACGTTTACTCGTCCGAGCCAGAAGGTTGCGGCACTTTTGATTGCTTTAGGGCCGGCAACCGCTTCTGAAATACTTAAAAATATAAAAGATGAAGATTTGTTGGAGCAAATTACTCTTGATATTGCAAATCTTGGAAAAATATCTGATGAAGATTTGAATGAAGTACTTACGGAGTTTAAGTCAGTTTTTCAAGCGAGAAATTATATTGCTCAAGGTGGTGTAAGTTATGCAAAACAATTGTTAGCGCAAACTTATGGTGAAGCAGAGGCCGGAAAATTGTTGGAAAAAGTTAATTCTATGGTTAATACAAACCCATTCTTTTTCCTTAATGAGGCTGACCCGTCACAGCTTGCAAACACTTTTGCTTCTGAAAACCCGCAATTGCTTGCGCTGATTTTGGCTTACTTAAGACCGGAACTGGCAGCACAGGTGTTGGCATTTCTTCCGCCTGATATACAAGCGGTTGTATCTATGCGAATTGCAGATATGACTCCGACAAATCCGGAAATTTTGTCAACAATTGAAGATATTGTAGAACGTAAGTTCTCAGCTCTTCTTGTTCAAGATTTTTCAAATGCCGGTGGTGTGGAATCTCTTGCAAATATCTTGAACTGTTGCGACAGAGGTACAGAAAAGAATATCATGGAATGGCTTGATATTGAAAATCAACAAATGGCTCAAGAAGTACGAGATTTGATGTTCGTATTTGAAGATATCATTATTCTTGACGATAGAGCTATTCAAAGATTGCTTAGAGAAGTTGATACCAAGCAGCTTGCTCTTGCACTTAAAGGTACAAAAGAAGAAATTAAGGATAAAGTATTCAAAAATATGTCAGAACGTGCAAGACAAATGCTTTCAGATGATATGGAATATCTTGGACCTGTTAGGGCAAAAGAAGTTCAAGAAGCTCAAACCGGTATTGTTAACGCTATCAGAAATCTTGAGGCAACAGGTGAAATTACTATTACACGTGCAAGTGTTGAGGATGAATTAATTGAGTAGCAGCAGAATAAAATCTAATGAAATTCAAATGGGTGAAAATTATGTTTTGCCTATTGAGCAAACACGTGTTACTCGCCAGCAAGCGAAGGTTCAACAAATAATTGAAGAAACAGATGCTAAAGCTCAAGAAATTATACAAAATGCTCAAAATCAATCTCAAATAGTTGTTCAAGCTGCAAATACGGAAGCGGATACAATTATTGAAAACGCAAGAAGAAAAGGTGAGAGCGAGTATGAAGCAATAAAGAACGAAGCTTATCAAGAAGGATTCAAGAAAGGTGAACAAGATGGGCTTTATAAATTCCAAAATGATGCGGTGGAAGCCTTGAAATCTCTGGATACTTTATGTGCTAGTCAGTATGAATTGAAGAAAAATATTATTGATTCTGCAACACGTGATATTGTGGAACTTGTTGCGGCAATAGCGGATAAAGTTTGTCATAAAGCTTTTAATACCCAGATTTTACACAGAATTACGGTTGATGCGATTAAACAATTGCACGACAAAGAAAATATTACAATTATTGTTAATCCAAAATTAGCGGATAATATAAACAAACTTGTTCCGGAATTCAGAAAAGAGATTCCAAAATTGCAAACATTGAAAATCTTGGAAGATAATTCACTTTCTCCGGATGGTGTTATTGTAGAAACACCGGATACCAGAATGGATTCCAGAGTTTCTGTACAAATTGCAGAAATTGCAGAAAAAATGCTTACGGGTGCAGATAATGGAATGGAACAAAAATAAATACCTCGATATAATAAAGAACACGCAAACCATAAAAGAAATAGGTAAGATTACAGAAATTATCGGACTTACGATTGAATCTGACGGACCAAAATCTTCTATTGGTGATTTGTGCTACATTTACAATAATTATAATGACACTCCTACAATGGCGGAAGTTGTAGGGTTTAAGCGTGATAAAATATTGCTAATGCCGCTTGCTGCTCCGGATGGAATTCGCCCAGGGGCACTTGTTGTAAATACAGGCGGTGCAATGAAAATTGGTGTTGGAAATCAACTTATCGGAAGAGTACTTGACGGGCTTGCACGCCCTATTGATACGCTTGGGGATATTAAATTTACGGAATATCGCTCTACTCGAGCCGATGCAATAAATCCTCTTAAGCGTAAAAGAATTTCTGAACCCCTTTCTCTGGGCATTCGTTCAATTGACGGTTTTATGACAGTCGGTAAAGGACAGAGAATGGGTGTTTTTGCAGGTTCCGGTGTTGGTAAAAGTACGACAATCGGTATGATGGCAAAAAATACGACTGCAGATTTGAATGTCATTGCACTTATTGGCGAACGTGGACGTGAGGTTAAAGAATTTATTGAAGAAATCTTAGGACCGGAAGGTATGAAACGTTCAATCGTAATTGCAGCGACTTCTGAACAGCCATCTTTGGTAAAGATAAAAGCAGCTTTTGTTGCAACTTCTATTGCAGAATATTTTCGTGATAAAGGTTTGGATGTTTTGTTTATGCTCGATAGTGTAACTCGTATTGCGATGGCACAAAGAGAAGTCGGACTCGCAATTGGCGAACCGCCTGCAACAAGAGGTTATACACCATCAGTGTTTGCGATTATGCCTAAGCTCATGGAAAGAGCCGGTACAAATGAATTTGGAACGATTACCGGACTGTATACCGTATTGGTAGAAGGTGACGATTTTAATGAGCCGATTTCTGATACAGCGAGAAGCATTCTGGATGGTCACATAATGCTTTCAAGAGATTTGGCGCACAAGAACCATTATCCTGCTGTGGATGTTTTGCAATCACTGAGCAGGGTTATGGGGGATGTAACTTTTAAAGAGCATAGAGCAGCTGCGGGTAAAATCAGAAATCTTCTTGCTGTTCACAAAAAGAACGAAGATTTGATTAATATCGGTGCTTATGTAAAAGGTTCAGACCCAAGTTGTGATAAGGCAATAGCTCTTATGCCGCAAATCAATGAATTTTTGCTCCAATCTACAGAAGACAAGATTGAATACGATACCACAATTAACCAACTGATTGAGCTGGGCAATTTAGCCTAAAAAACTTTGTAAGAGCAGCTACTCAATGAACTAACCGGATTTGATGTTATAACAGAACTTCTGCTGTATGCATTATAAGCATTTTGCATTATAACAGCTTCTTCTGTTGAATACCCTTGTTTTAAGGAATCTCGCAGAATAGAGTTTGATGAAATTTTTGAGGCTGAAAAATTTGTAACTTCGGCTTGTGGAGTACTTTCAGTATTTAAACCAACTTCATAAGAACCTTGTTCCATGTCTACAACTTGGGCTTGAGGCTTACTTTTGAAATAAGCACGACTATATACTTCTGACTCGTCAATATTTTCTGTATTGTCAAGAGATGTGTGTGCGTTTATTGTAATTTTAGGTGGCTTAAACGGCGAAGTTAACTGTCCATAAACCGTATCAGGCGAATAAGGAGCTAATGACTCTATACTCATTTATTTTTCCTTAGGATTAATATACTTATATACACTTATTATAAAACATGTTGTATAAGTTCTAAACCCTGCATTTGCATGAAGTTTACAAAAATACATATTGGATAATTGTGGAAGTTGAAAGTTATTTTAAAATAGTTAGTAGTTGTAACTATAAGTATGGCGTGTTCCCTCTCCATGGGGGAGGTACAGACTTTTCTAAAACTTAATTCTCGCCCGCAACATCCATTGAGC
>URPS01000010.1 GCA_900549855.1 uncultured bacterium
AGGGCAAGGAGCCTTATGCACCCTGCCGGAAAGTGCAAGATATTTCTTGCACAAATTGTACTCGGTTCACAAAAACAAAATCCGCAGCCTTGCGGCTGCGGACCTTGCAACAAAAAAAGAGGAGAGGAAAATGAAAAAGATGAAGAAATCATATTTGATTTGCCTTTATTGTACCAATCAAATGTGAAGAAAAAAAGTGGATAATTATTAAGCTGGTATTAAGTTGCGGAGAAAATCTATAAGCTTCGTCTTATATCTTTAAGCGGTAAAAAATTATCGAATTTTTTGTTTACATTCTGGACCTGTTGTGCTAATATGTATGCGGTGGACCTTGGGAATTTCTTGAGGGTTTACCAAATTGTGTTGAAAACGCGGGTAAAACCGCCCGTTCTTAACGCCAGAAAAAAATCTAGGAGGAACCCAGCATGGAAACATACGGAATTGAAAAATTTGGTATTATCGGACCAAAAGCAGTTCACAGAAACTGGACACCTGCTCAGTTAACAGAAGCTGCTTTAAGATTAGGTGAAGGCTCTTTGAGCAACACTGGTGCTTTGGTTGTTACAACTGGTAAATACACTGGTCGTTCACCTAAAGATAAATTTATTGTTGATACAGAATCTATCCACAACGATATCGCTTGGGGAAAAGTAAACAGACCTATCAGCAGAGAAAAATTCAATGCTATCAAGGGTAAAATCGCATCTTACTTACAAAACAGAGAAGTATTTATTTTCGATGGTTTTGCTGGTGCTGACAAAACTTATACTCAAAAATTCAGAGTTATCAACGAATTAGCAAGCCAAAACATGTTCATCCACGAATTGTTAATCAGACCAACTGCTGAAGAATTAGCTAACTACGGTGAACCTGATTACACAATCCTTTGCGCTCCTGGTTTCAAATGTGATCCAGAAGTTGATGGTGTAAATTCAGAAGCTTGTATCGCTATTGACTACGAAGCTCACGAAATCATCATTTGCGGTTCTCAATACTCTGGTGAAATCAAAAAATCTGTATTCGCAACTATGAACTATGTTATGACTAAGAAAAATGTTCTTCCAATGCACTGTTCAGCTAACATGGACCCTGCAACTGGTGAAACAGCTGTATTCTTTGGTCTTTCAGGTACTGGTAAAACTACTTTATCAGCAGACCCTAACCGTAAGTTAATCGGTGACGATGAACACGGTTGGTCTCCAGATGGTGTATTCAACTTTGAAGGCGGTTGCTATGCAAAATGTATTCACCTTTCTGCTGAAAATGAACCAGATATTTACAATGCTATTAAATTCGGTTCATTGGTTGAAAACGTTATTATGGACCCAGAAACAAGAGAATTTGATTTTGAAGATGGTTCTTTAACTGAAAATACTCGTGTTGGTTATCCAATCAATTACATCAACAATGCTCAAATTCCTTCTAAGGGCGGAATTCCAAAAGTTGTCATCTTCTTAACAGCTGATGCATTTGGTGTATTGCCTCCAATCTCAAGATTAGACAAAAACGCTGCTATGTACCACTTCGTAACTGGCTTCACTTCTAAATTAGCTGGTACTGAAAGAGGTGTTACAGAACCACAACCTACATTCTCAACATTGTTCGGTGAACCATTCATGCCAATGGATGCTTCAGTATATGCAAAAATGTTAGGTGACAAACTTGACCAATACGGTACTAAAGTTTACTTAGTTAACACTGGTTGGGCAGGCGGTTCAGCTGCTTCTGGTGCTAAGAGAATGAAATTATCTTACACAAGAGCTATGGTAACTGCTGCATTGAACGGTTCATTTGATTCAATTGAATTCAAACACCACGATGTATTCAACGTAGATTACCCTACATCTTGTCCAAACGTTCCAGACGAAATGCTTGATGCTCGTGGAATGTGGTCAGACAAGAAAGCTTATGACGAAGCTGCTAACAAATTGGCTCAAATGTTTGCTGATAACTTCTCTGCTAAGTATCCAAACATGCCAGCTGAAATCGTTAACGCTGGTCCTAAAGCAGTTGCTAACGTATAGTTTGATATATTGCAGATTTGAGTTTAACTCATTTTATAAAAACGAGGATAACCGTTTGGTTGTCCTCGTTTTGTATAGTAAATTAACTCGTAAGGAATAATCTATAACTTTACACCGAGTCATCCTGAGCGCAATTAGCGTGAAGGATCCAGCTGTTTAATATTTTTTATTTTGAGTGTTTTAAACAAAAACACAGGAAAATCTTACAAGATTTTCCTGTGTTCAGATTTTATAAAAATTATTTAAGCTTCCAAAATCTGTCTAACAAGTTCATTAACAGTTTTAGGATTAGCTCTTCCTTTTGTTTCTTTCATAACTTGACCAACAAAGAAGCCTAACAAGTTTGTTTTACCGTTTTTGTAAGCCTCGATTTCTTTAGGGTGAGCTAATACAATTTTTTCAACAATAGCTTTGATAGCGCCTTCGTCAGAAATTTGGCTCAAGCCTTTCTTTTCAACGATAGCAGAAGCCTTGTCACCATTTGTAAGCATATCTTCTACAAGAATTTGTTTACCGATGTTGTTAGAAATTGTTCCTTTTTCAATCAAGCTGATTAATTCAGCAAGGTTTTCAGGTGTTAATTTTGTTTCAGTAATTTCTATTTTGTTTTCTTTTAAGTATGCTGCAATTTCACCCATAATGAAGTTTACAGCAATTTTAGCATTAGCGCCTAATTCCAATACTTTATCAAAGAATAATGCTAAAGGCATTTGCTCAACAATAACGCAAGCATCATATTCGCTCAAACCAATGCTCATATATCTTTGACGTTTTGCTTCAGGTAATTCAGGCATTTTTGCTCTGATTTCTTCAACCCATTCTCTTGAAATTTCAAGTGGCATCAAATCCGGTTCAGGGAAGTATCTGTAATCGTGCGCATCTTCCTTGCCTCTCATAGAGCGAGTTTCTTTCAAGCCATCATCCCAAAGTCTTGTTTCTTGAACAACTTGTCCGCCTTCTTCTACGATTTCGATTTGTCTGTCAATTTCATATTCAATAGCTCTTTGCAATGCAGAAAAGCTGTTAACGTTCTTGATTTCAGCTCTTGTGCCAAATTCTTTAGAACCTTT
Source organism: uncultured bacterium (assembly GCA_900549855.1). Lineage (GTDB taxonomy): Bacteria > Cyanobacteriota > Vampirovibrionia > Gastranaerophilales > Gastranaerophilaceae > CAG-196. The sequence continues at coordinate 3,095 of URPS01000010.1, forward strand.
TGGCATAATAGAAATGTTAGCATCACATCTCATTGAACCTTCTTCTAAGTTACCGTCACATACACCTAAATATCTAACGATATCACGAAGTTCTTCCATATAGTTTCTAGCTTCTTCACTTGATCTCATATCAGGCTCTGAAACGATTTCCAAAAGTGGAGTTCCAGCTCTGTTTAAATCAACTAGAGAATAAGTCGCACCGTTAATACCTGCAGCACCTACGTGAACTAGTTTTCCGGCATCTTCTTCTAAGTGCGCTCTTGTAATACCGATTCTTTTACCTTTTACGTCAATGTAACCATTTACGCAAATTGGCTCATCATATTGTGAAATCTGATATCCTTTTGGAAGGTCAGGATAGAAGTATTGTTTTCTATCGAATTTACATCTTGATGGAATGTCGCAATGCAAAGCTAAACCAAGCAAGATACCCATATTTACGCATTCTTTATTAAGAACCGGTAATACCCCAGGCATACCCAACGTAATAGGGCTGATTTGTGTATTTTGTTCGTTACCGAATTCTGTTGAATCCGGTGCAAATATTTTTGATTTTGTTTTGAGCTGTGCGTGAACTTCCAACCCAATTACAACTTCATACTTATCTCTTAAATCTGTCATAATTTTTTTATCCTCACTATATAGTTTAATTTTATCATAAAGATACGTTTTTTAAATGTTCAATCTTTAATTCCGGTCGCAAAATAATTGAAATTGCATCTATGCGAAATTTTTTAAAACCTTTATTTTCTTGCAAATATAAAAAAGCGCCTTGTTTCATATGCTTGTATTTTTCTTTTGTTATTGCACCGAGTGGAGAGCCGCAAATATTCGTCTTTCTTGTTTTAACTTCTACAAAAACAATAATACCTTTCTCCTCTGCTATTATATCTATCTCACATGTTTTTGAAAAACGTTTATTTGTTTCAATTATTTTGAAACCATGTTTTTCCAAATACTTACGAGCAATTTCTTCGCCGTTTTTACCGATTGATATATTCGTCATAAATTTATTCTAACATCTATCTTTCTATATACAAAAGATAAGAATCTCTTTCTTTATAGTATTGTTTTACATTTTCTGTTTTAGCCCAGCTTAATACCAATGGGAAAATTTGCGCCTTTGCATAATCTTTTACCATATATATCCAATAACCATGCCCTTTTTCTAATGAATTTAAATAAGAAATTGCTTTACTTTCATCGCTTTTACGCACAAGCATTTCATAAACATTATCCGAGAAAAAATCATTTTTGCCGGAATAAAACAAATAACTGGCAGCAGATGCGTTATTAACAAGAATTATGTCTTTTTGAGGATTATAATATTCTTTAATAATCTTCACTAATTTATCCGGAGAATATTTAACAAAATACTCTGATGATGCAATATTTTTTAAGTATGCTAGATTATAGCTGCAATAGTTCATTAAAGTTAGCATAATCATAAGCGGTAAAACTATTTTATTACGAATTTCTAAGGGTTTTAAAGTTAATAACAAAACTACCGGTAGGAAATAAAGTCCAACTCTGTTTGCAAACGGATAAATTTTAAAAAGTGCAGCAACAAGAACAAAAATAAACATACAGATTAAAAAGAATCCTTGTGTATTTTTCTTTTTTGCATAAGCCAAAATTCCGGTAAAAAATAAAATAACAGTTATCAACGTCAAAGAATTAGGATAAAAATAGAATTTAAAATTCAAAACAAGAAGTCTGATAAGCTCTTTGAGTGAAAAATTCCAGAATCCATCGCTCCAGTATTCAGGAAAAACTGCATTCATATTTATTGATGATTGCTTCAAATCAAAATAATAAAATAATCCTAAGACGATGCAAAACGGTATTATACAAGCTAAAATTTTCTTAATAGATATTTTGTTTTTAATATTTGTATATATATTTAAAGCAAAAAAAGTTCCAATAAAAAATACTGATGGAATTGAAAACAGCGGAAGCAAAGCTAACGCAGTAATCAGCAAAAACAATTGTTTTTTACTTAGCTCTTCAAGTTTGAGTTTCGGTAAGATAAGCAAGCAAAGTAAAGACACAAATATGTCTGTCGAATATTGTTTAAATGTCGTTGCAAAAGAAATTAACGTTTCATTTATAGAAAAAATAAAGCAGCCGAACAATATTACCCATTTATTTTGAAGATAGTTTTTACACAGTTTATAAAATAAAAATATGGAGGTAAGACCGGCAAGATACGGAATAGTTTTTAGAGCAAGTTCCTGATAACCAAAAATTTTCGTTATTCCAAATGATAATAATGTGAAAAGCGGTGGTGCAGATTGCGCGTCAGATAATGGTAAAAAGAAATCTTTAAAATGATGAATTTCCAGCAATGATAGAGCAAGTCTACATTCATCATCTTCAAAAACACTTTTTGCCAAAAATAATTTAGTTCTCAAAAAAATGCCCAATAAAAAGATTAAACAAAGTAAAACATAATAAATGACATTTTTATTTGTGATTTTTTTTAGCATAAACTAATCCTTAGATAAAACCATTACAATATTTTTGCCAAAATACTTATTAAAAATTTTGTCAAAAATTAAAGTTAGTGGAAATATAATTTTGTCATACATATTGATTGAATATTTCGAAATTTGCCCATTTCTATTAAAAATTTTATAAACAAGCGCTAAACAGAAACCAAGACTATCAAAATATTTGTAGCTATTTATCGTAAATCCGCAGCCTTCTACAAGCTCCTTTGCGATTGATAAATCATATCTTCTACAATGTCCTAAACGCTTGTCAAAAGATGAATATAAGCAAGAAAAAGCCGGTACGAAAAAAAGAAATTTTCCACCTTGTCTAAGCTTGTTATAAATATTTTTCATCTGCTCTTTGTCATTTTTTATATGTTCAAAAACATTAAACGAAATAAACATGTCTACAGAGCTATCATCTAAATATGCTAAATCCTCATGAGCATTTAGTCCTCTATTTTGTATAACTTGGCGTTGTTCGTCATCCAGTTCTATACATTCAATATTAAAACCTTTTTGAGCAAGGATTTCTGAAATAGTACCTATTCCGGCACCAAAATCAACAATTTTTACATTCTTATCTTTAACAAGTTCTTCGCATAAACTTGAAAGGTAATTGTTATATTGCTTTGCGGATTTCATCAAATCAAGTACATCGCTTCCGCTGTATTTTTCGCCCAAAAAGCCCTCATTTCGTTATTCATAAAGTGTTATAATATGGTATTGATTATACTCTTTAACTGTTCAAAATCAAGGTAGAAAGAGTTTATATGAAAATCCGGATTTTTAGTACAAACTTTTGAGATATAATAATTTTAATAGTATTAGAAAAAGGAGAAAATTATGTTAACAGGACCGTTTTTGGATAGAAATTGGATGGGACAAAATGAAGATTATAAAACTTCAAACATTGTAATGCTTGGAATGCCTTTTGACGGTACTGTTTCATATCGCCCAGGTTCACGCTTTGCACCGGAGCAAATTAGATTAGCAAGTTGGGGATTGGAAGAATACTCTCCATATTTTGATAAGCATTTGGAAGATTGTAATTTCCACGATGCAGGTGATTTAGAATTTCCTCTTGGAAACACAGAAAAATCGCTTGAAGTGATTAAAAATAACGTAGAAGAAATTTATCGTGACGGTAAAAGAGTTTTTGGTATTGGTGGCGAACACTTGGTAACATTACCGGAAATTCAAGCTGTGTCAAAATATGTGGACAATCTTGCAATTGTTCACTTTGACGCACATACGGATTTAAGAGAAGAATATTTGGGTGAACCATTGTCACACTCTGCAGTAATCAGACATTCTGCTGAAATTGTTGGATTTGAAAATCTAAAGCAAATTGGTATCCGCTCCGGCATGAAAGAAGAATTCGAATTAATGAAAAAATATGGAACGTTGATTCATGAGCATTCAGAATTGGATTGTTTCAAAAACAAAAATATTTTTGTTACAGTAGATTTAGATGTATTAGATACCTCTATAATGCCGGGGACTGGTACTCCGGAAGTAGGCGGACTGAATTTTAACCAATTAGTTGATTGGTTTAAGTATTTATCAAACTTCAATATTATTGGCGCAGATGTTGTAGAACTTGCACCGGATTATGATGCAAGTGGCGCTTCTACCGCTGTAGCTACAAAGGTTATTAGAGAATTATTAATGGCAATGTAGGTCATAATTATGATTGATGAAATTGTTTCAACTCTAAAAGAAGCAAAACAACCTCAAAGTGAATTTGTAAAGTTGATGGATTCTTTTAATAATCCATATTTGGTACTAATTGCTTGTATTTTGAGTTTGAGGACGAATGACAGAACTACTTATCCGGCGACTTTGCGAATGTTAGAATTAGCTAAAACTCCCAAGGCAATGAAAAATGTTAAGGTTGAAGATTTAGCAAAAGCAATTTATCCGGTGGGATTTTATGAAAACAAGGCAAAACAGATAATCGAATTGTCACGACAAATTGATGAAGAATTAGATGGTAAAGTTCCTGATACCATCGAGGAATTGGTTAAATTTAATGGTGTTGGCAGAAAGACCGCCAATCTTGTTTTATCACAAGGATTTAATAAACCGGCAATATGTGTGGATGTACACGTACATAGAATTTTCAACCGATTAGGTTATGTTTGCACAAAGAATCCGGAAGAAACAGAATTTGCCCTAAGAGAAAAATTGCCTCAAAAATATTGGATAGATATTAATACTCTTATGGTTACGCATGGGCAAAATATTTGTAAGCCGACTAAACCAAAGTGTTCTGAATGTCCGATTGCTAACTACTGTGCAAAAATATTATGATATGTTATAATAGTCACATTGATGAGTGTTTAAAGAGAGTGAGTTCGTAATGACTGAACAAATTAATTGTCCGTTTTGTGGTAATTTAATAGATAGAAATGCAATAAAATGTAAAAATTGTGATGCTTTATTCAAAGAACCGGAATTACCTAACATAAAGTTTAAAGAACTTGCTCCGTTTTTAGTAATTGATATTTTAACAATCGGTTTCTTTTCTACAATATGGTTTTTTATTAATGGAAAAGCTATAAATAGTCTGGTCGAAAATAACAACAAAAAAGATATGATAAAACTTAATTGGTTATTCCTTTTGCTTACAGTTAATGGCGGTTTTTATCTCTTTTTCTTCTTTAAGCACGCAGCATTTTTGATTTTATTTTCGATTTTGCAATGCATAATCTATGTGGCTTTAACTTATAGAGTATTGAGAATAATACAAAAATACACTTCTCAATTGTACAATGTGGATATTGCATTCAACCCTTGTTATTTAGTATTTTTCAATATAATTTATTTAATCCATTTTATTGAAACTTACCAAAACAGAGTATTCCACACTCATGAGTATTTTGATTGGAAATCACCGCAAGCAATTTTCTTAATAATCCTTTTGGTTTTAATAATTTTCTTCTTGCGTTTTTATAATGAAATGTTTTTATTGTTAAATTAATCAAAAAGTTTGATATACTCTTTTTTAATTTCTTCTTGGAAATAAGAAGGTAGTTTGTCAAACTCATTAATATCAATTAAAAATGGAATATCGCTGTTATTAAGCAATGTCCGTAATTCTATAATATTTTTGGTACCATCATTAAAGTTTTTTACAACCAAATCCAAATCGCTTCCGGAATGGCAATCATTTTTAATTCGGCTGCCGTAAGCCCAAATTTCTGCATTAGGACAATAATTATTGAAAATATCTTTTAACTCATTCAAGTATTCTTCTTTAATACTAAGCATTTTCAATAACTTTCCTCAAATTTTCTACATCAATTAAAAAATCTTTTACTAATGTTAATGTTTCTTCCGCAAAAGCCTGCCCGTAATCATGTGCTGTACTATTTCTATTATCACGATATTTCATCCATCTCTTTGTTTCTTCTTCACTAATCAAAGAATGTTTGTGCGCTTGTCTAAAAAGATCTTTAAACGACAACATATCAACGGCTCTTTTGGATGCAAAATAAGGATTTAAAAGTTTTTTTAACAATTTCCCACTTTGTTCCAATGTCATCTCAAAACCTTTGACCAACGAATTGCGATATAATTCATAATCAATAGTTCCGTCTTGCGTTTGCAACAACATCTCATATGATTTTTTCAATGTTGCTATACACTTTTGCAAGTATTCAGTATTGATTTCAGACATTCTATTTACTCCTAAATAAATAATTTATGAATATTTTAACATAAATATTAAATGCCAACTCAACTATTGATTGATATCAGAAAATAAGTTATCTATATAGCCATAGATGTAATATCTGTATATGCAGAAACTAGTCTGTTACGAACTTGGATTGCCATCTGCATACTTAAAGTTGCTTTTTCTGCAGCAATCATAGCGTCATGAATACTCGTTGAACCGCCCATTGCAATATCTTCTTGCATTTTATCAGCTGTGATTTTAGCGTCATTAACAGCGTTTAAGCTATTTGTAAAAGCGTTTCCCATATTAGAAGCAAAATTACCCAAACCAACCGGATCTGCTTTATCTTTTACCGGATGTGATTTTGTTGCATTATCCAAAGCTTCTTCAAATGATGTTTTTTCAACTTCAAACGACGCATGACCTTGAAGATATTTGTTATAATCATCAATTGCGTTCAAGTTATAGTTTGTATTAAATTGTGTTATTCCTGTTGTGAATTCCATTTTTATTACTCCTATGAAAAAGTATTTTGTAAGATAGCTCCCACCAGAAAGCAAGTTCTTAGCTTCTACCTCACCCTAACCCTCTCCTGCTAGGAGAGGGAATGCCCCAAGTTTATTTTAAAACTTCTAAACCATCTGTTTAAAAGCTAATCGTCAAAGCATCTTCGCCTCTATATGTTCATCGCTGTTTGCATCATTGTTTTAACGTTCTCTGCAACAGTTGCATTGGCTTCATAAGCCTTTGAAGCTGAAATCATACCAACCATTTCTTCTACAAGATTTATGTTTGGTAAATCTACATATCCTTCTTCATCGGCATCCGGATGTGATGGGTCATAGACTGTTTTTACACCATTCTCAGCTTCATATATTTCATCAACCCTAACACCACCTGTTACCATACCATTGTTAAGCGCTACATTGGCATTAATAAGCATGTTGCCGGTTTTAGGGTCAAATTGAGCATCCGGACTGTTTGAAGCAAAGTTTGAGTATCCTCTGTTCAAACTATCTTCATATATTGTTCTAAATGACACATCTTTTTTTACATAAACACCTTTTGAACCGTCTGCTTGGCGAGTTGTGTTTATGTTTGCAATATTACTTGCAACTGTATCCATTTTTATTCTTTGCGCTGTCATGCCGGAACCGGCAATATCAAATATGTTAAAACTCATAATTTACCTTTACTTTTTATTTATAGAACTATTAGCCCCCACCCTAGCCCTCCCCCTATAAAGGGAGGGAACGCACCCTACTTGTAATTACAACTGCAAACTATTTTAAAACAATTTTCCATTTTCCTCTTATAAATGCCGACCCAATGTCTACGTGTGTTATTAAGTTGTCATAAGTTTTGTAGTTTTACTTTGAAGCGAAGCCTGTAGTGTTAATACATTCTGGTAGTTTTACCTAGCAGCCGACCCAATGTCTACGTGCGTTATTAAGTTGTCATAAGTCCTGTAGTTCCACTTTGAGGCGGAGCCTGTAGTGTTAATACATTCTGGTAGTTTTACCTAGCAGCCGACCCCTTGTCTACGTACGTAGTACCTATTGTCCTTTTATTGCTTCAGAGATTGTTGAGAACTGCCGACGTTCCAAGTTTGAAAGCACTGTGTATTTTGTACCGGTTTTAGACAAATCCATCATTTCTCTTTCAAGTTCTACGTTGTTGCCTGTAGAATTACTACCGCTGTAGATATCAGTTACTACTTGCGGTCTGAATTCTGACATTGTGTTTGATTGAAGATAAGCTTTCTCTTGACGTGTTGGTGTTCTGTATGTATGAATATCACCGGTGAACACGTCAACCATTGGCGGCTTATATTCAATGCTGTTTTGACCTTTGATATAATCTTTCAAGTCTTCTTTTTCAATAATTTCTGCAAGCTGGCTTTCGAATGCAACTTCTTTTCTTTGAAAATCCGGAGTCATTACGTTTGCAATATTTGATGCAATGGCATGTTGCCTGTCCATCAAGCCATCCATACCAAGCTTTGTTATTTCTATCGTTCTGTTACTGATTAAATCCATTTTTGCAACCTCCAATCAGGTTTCCATTAATGATAAATACCGAATTTTATTAGGAATTCTGTATCTTTATCATTAGAGTGATCTAATTTAATTTGCCCCATTTGCTCTTCTATTGATTTTTTGCAAATGCTTAACCCAAGTCCTGAACCTGTTGCTTTTGTTGTAACACCTTTTTCAAAAATTAAATCAGGATTTTCTATTTTTGATGCGTTATTAATTACTCTGATTGCAACAAATTCCCCTCTTTTTTCTACTTTGATTTTAATATACTTACCATTTTCAAGAACTTCTTCTGTATTAAATGCCTCTACTGCGTTTTTAACCAAGTTTACAAGAACGGACACTAGAGCATTTTCATCTGCCATAATTTTTAGATTTAATTTGTTATCTACAATATATTCAATATTTTTGCATTCAAAGTAAACTTTTGTCAAATCTTCTGCAACACTTACTATATCCTTAATAGAGCAAGGTTTTATTTGCTTAGCTTGAGTCGATTTTAGAGCTAATAAAGAATTATTTGCCATTTTTATAGCTCTTGTAATGTTGTTTGTTGCATTCAATATAGTTTCATCCTGAATCTCATTTTTTGCACAATATTTTTTAATAATTTCACTGTACAAATCGCAAATAGAAAGCTGGTTCTTAACTTCGTGAGAAATTTCTCGAACATCCGGAAGGTATCCAGCCGGTTTCATTTGAAATTCTGCAAAACCTAAAACAGCATCTTTTGTTGCTTCATCCAGATTTTCCGTTAGACGTCTGATAGAAGAGTTTAAAAGTATGTTATCACGTCTATCGGGTCTGAATGTTTCTTGAAACTTTTTGATATCAATAATAGAATTTCTATTTATGATATCAAGCGCCTCATCCTGAAGCTTTGAATTATAGATAGAATAATATCTGACATAATTTTTATTATCAGTTTTGTTATCCCAAATAATAATTGATACATATCTATGGGTCATTGTGCAAAGAAATTCAGTATCCGCCCAAACTTTTTCTCTTAGGTTTTCGCTTTCATCTGAAAAATCATAAGTTTCTATATCAGAAAAATCCAAACGTTTAATTAAACCTAAAAGTCCGTTTCTGTTAACTATTCTATGTAAAACAACCCCATTTTCCGGATTGTCGAGCAAAGGTTCAAGAGCAGCACGAACCATACATCTCAAAGTCTGCTTGGTTATAACCTTGTTTTCTTGAGAGTTAATAAGTTCTCTTAAATAATTTTGCTGTCTTACAATCTTTTTCACTTTTTTACCTTTTTAACTCACTAACTCCATTTAAAATGAACTTAACGACTCAACGCCTTAAAGACTTAATGACGTCTTTATTATACTGCCATTTTAACTTTCTTTGTCAAAAATCCGTTATTGATAGCGTATAAAACTGCTTGTGTTCTATCATTAACTTGAAGTTTTTGGAAAATGTTGTTAACGTGTGTTTTAACAGTAGTTTCAGAAATAAATAATTTGTTCGCAACACCTTTGTATGTAATACCTTGTGTTAGAAGTTCCAAAACTTCCTCTTCTCTTTGAGTTAAGTAATCAAGCAAGTTTTCTTCTTGTTGAGATTCTTTTGCATTAGCTTCTTCTCTGAAAGATTGTTGGAAGTATTCAAAGAATCTTGAAGAAAGAGCAAGTGGAAGATAAATTTTTCCATTAAGAACTTCTTCGATTGCATAAATAAGTTGAGCAGAAGCCATAGTTTTTAAGACATAACCTCTTGCACCAATTTTCATCGCTCTAAAAATCAAATCAGCATCATCATAACCAGAAAGTGCTAAAACTTTTGTACCCAAATCAAGCTTAGCGATATCAAGAATACCTTGTAAACCATCACGTTCAGGCATATTCATATCAAGTAAAACTACGTCCGGTTGATATTTTTTGATTAAATTTAAACCTACAGTAACATTTGTAGCGATACCAACTACATCAAAAGTACCTTCTAAGTTTAATAATTCTCTGATTCCAGCCAAGTGTTCATAATTATCATCAATTAATAACACTTTGGATTTTTTCTTAAACTCTCGTCTCATACTCTCTTCTCCCCTATCATTTAAAATTAGTATATTTATTTCTTTTCTACACTATACATATTACCCCTCAATAGAGGAGCTTTTCATCAACAAGATGGTTAATTTTAGTACATTTGAGGTAGATTGAAAGATATAGACCATATGGTCTATAAAAATGCCAAAACCAATGACTGCAAGCAAATTTCAATACTCATCATCAATATAATTTAGAATAAAAAGTGTAGACAAAATAGAGGATTGTCATACGTATGAGGTAATTTAAAAGTAGCATTGACAAGAACAATTTGGGCAATAATAGATTAATTGCGTTTCTATTTCTTCAAAGCTTTAGGATTTATTTGTCCATAATACTCAACAGGGACATACATATCTGTAGAATCTGTTGTAAAAATCTTAGCATCCTTTACAACGGCTTTTTGGTTCACGTGTTCCTTTGCATACTTATATCTTACTTGTGGATAATATGTTGTAGATTTACCATTATACAGAGGCGTCATGACAGTATATGAATCTACTATTACACGTTTATCACTGTTTTTTGCAGCTTCATTTATTTGTTTTTGCAACTCATCAATACTTGTTGCAGTTCCACCGGGCATCATTCTTAAATGAAGAGTATCTTTGCCATAATATTTATAAGTAGTATCATTTAAAATCTTTTGCGAACTTTTGCTCAAAGAATCCACTTTTTGTTCAACACCTTGGGGAATTAAATCCTTTGGCATTTCTCTATAAGGCTTTTTTACACATCCGCTTGTTGTTGCAATTACCGCAGCTGCTGTAGTAAATTTAATAAAATTATTTATTATCTTCATGCTCTTTTTGTCCTACATAATCATTTCTATTAACAGTTGGCGACAAATCTTTTACAGCAAATGGTTTAGCAAAATAAATTGCACTAATAAAGTTCAAAATAACACCTAAAACATTTGTTGCGGTTTTTGCACCTTTCCACTTTTGCGGCAAAAAATTCGCAAGCATCATAGTAGAACTACCAGCCATCAAGTATAAATACGCTTTAAAAATTCCCCTTGGAACAGCCACACAGTCCTTAACATCACGAGGATTTTTAACATTATCTGTTAAAATATCTATAAATTCACGCTTTTTAGATTTTTCAGAGTCATTTTTTGCTTGAAAATTATTATAAAAATTTGTATTAGTTTGGATTTTCGATATATTCATAACAATAATATTAAAACACCAAAAAATATTTTTTGCTGTTTTATCCTAAAATTTCTCTCTTTTTTTCTTGCAAAAGAGTCGCAAGTCTGTCCATTCTCGCCAAATTCTTACTTACCATCTGATAAAAAAAACGTAAATCATCCAGATTGTAAATTTCTTTGAGCAAATTAATGTATAAATTTTCTTTCTGATACCTCATTGGCTGAACAAATTCTTTACCGGAATATTTACCCAAAAGTAAATTGTACTTACCAAAATCGTCAGCAGCTTCGATTTCTTGCATAATCTCTAACCTTTTTTCAACTTGATTATTCAAAACAGCTAAGGTTTCTTTTGGGAATTTTGCATCCTTGAAAGTTTTCTTAAGCTTTAGCAGTTCTTCGGAATTTTTGCAAATATCAATATTGTCAAATGTATTAAATCCTTGTAAATTTGCAATTTTAAAACTACTTTGACCAAAGTCCCAAGGTTCAAATTCCCCTCTACATCTTTGCTCTTGCACTTTTTTGTTAGGAATTTCATACATAAAGCCTTTGTATCCAACAATTTCCGGATATCTGGTCGATGCATTGTATACATTTATTAAAGCATTTGGATTTTTATCTTTCATTAGTTTAAACATATTTTCCATATTCCGTTTATGTTCACGAAAAAATAAATGATCCCCTGGGACAATTGCACCTTTGGAAAAACCTTCCGGCATGAGTGTGTCGATAATAAATTTTAAAGTTTCTTTAGAGCATTTTGAATGCGCATGATATAACGCATGGGTTTGGGTATCCTTGTTAAACAAATACATTACAGAGCAATCGTGAACAAAGGAAGTTGAGAGCGGAACATTAGTTTTTGCTTTCAAATAGCTATTTGCGTAGCCATCTTTGTTAGTAGAAAAACCTTTGATGTAGTGCCCATCAGATTCAAAAAAATCCCAAAAGTTTTTAAGTGGAATTGAATTTCGGCATTGCGTACCACCTAATTCAAACGGACGAATATTTGTAATCTCACTTATTGCGTTTGCCTCACACCTAAATTTATTTGGTTGCTGTGTAAAAATATCTGATAGTGTTTTAGGTTTCGCCCTTAAACCCTTAAATTGTGGAGCTATATTGTAATTTGTTTTGCTATTTATATTAAGAATTCTCATACTTGTATTAAAAACTGAAAAAAAATATTTTGCTATTAAAAAAGTTTGTGTTAAGATAAATTTGTCGACAGAACATCTGTTGACTGAAAATTAAATAAGTATGGGTGCGTAGGACTCCGCTGAGGAGTTGACTAAATGTCAAGTCCGAAGATGGAGTAGGTGAGTTCGAACGGATGTGAGACGAGCCGTTTACAAGATAACCAACTGCGTATCAAAATTAGACAACTAAATAAGTATGGGTGCGTGGCGCAGTTGGTAGCGCAGTTGACTCTTAATCAATTGGTCGTGGGTTCGAGTCCCACCACACCCACCATTTAAAACATAATAATAGCAAGGGTTTCAGCTCTTGCTATTTTATTTTATTGATAAAAAAGCACTAATTTTGACGAAAATTTTAATTTTTTTGAACTTTTTGATTTAAAAGGCTAAAATGCTTGCCAACACACTATTTGAAACAAATACTTTGTTCTTGCATAAAATTCTAATTTCTTGCCTTTTTATAAAAAAGTACACACATAGTACACACAGTTTTTACTATAAGATTTATACCAAAGCTTCAAGAGCAAGCTCTTTTTCACCCCCTTCTACACATAAATATCTTTCTGTTACTGACACATTACTATGTGAAAGCAAATCTTGAATTATTCGCAAATTTATACCATTTTCAAGTAATCTAGTTCCAAAAGTTCTTCTTAAATCATGAAAATGCAAATCCTCTATTCCTACTTTTTCACTTGCACTTTTTATAGACTTCAATATTGTTGTAAATGGCTTATGAGTTTTTGGATTTATAAACAAGTAATATTCTGCCAAATCATAATAGTGTTTGATGATATCAAAAATAAAACTATTAAGTGGCATAACAATATTTTTACGTCCTTTGTTACTCATCTTGGATAACTTGATTTGTCTTTTCTCAATATCAACTTGTGTTTTGTTTAGATATAATACATTCTTTTTTCTAAAACCAGTATGTAATGCAACTAAAACTATTACCCGATGTAAATCGCTTGGTAATGCTTTCAAAAAATCTTCTTGCAAGTTTTGAGGTAAAATTGTATTGCGATTATTATCTTCTATGTATTTTTTTACTTTCCTACAAGGATTATAATCAATATAATTATTTTCAATCATGATATTATAAGCCTTTTTTAATGCACTATAATATCTATTAACTGTCGAATTGTGCAAATATTCCCCTTTTTTATTCTTATGACTTTTTAATTCTACTTTCATACTTTCAATATCATTTGGTAGAATTGCTGTTATATCTTTGTTTGCACAAAAATATTCAAGAAAAAAGTTTGTAAAAATTTTATCAGCTTTATAGCTTGCTTTATTTGCTTTTGAATACTCTAAGTATTTATTTACCATAAATTTTAAAGTATAGGTCGGCTTTTTCTCTTTCTTTTCTACCAATCCCAATTGCTCTTGTCTTAATTGATACCTGATACCATCTTCAATAGCTTTAGCTTCACTCATATTTTTTGCACCATTGCAAAGTTGGTGATAGCGTGAATCTTTTACTTTACCACGACAATACCATTTTCCGTTTTTCTTTTGATAAACGCTCATAAATTATTCCTTTCTATAAAACTTAAAAAAAGAGGAGTTTAAAACTCCCCTTCTGAAATATATTTTTCTAACAAATTTTTTCTTACTCTAACAACACCACCAATTTTTAAAATTAGTTTCGGGGGAATGTCTTTTCGTCTTATCCAACTTCTGACCGTACTTTCCTGTGTTTTAAAAATTGTAGCGGTTTCTTTTATTGTAAGTAAGTTATTGTTTTCTAAAATGCCATTTTCCATACAACACCCCCTATGCAATTTTCTCTAAATTGTATGACCTGATATTTTCAATCATTCGCTTTATTTGAGGTGGTTGTTCTTTGCATAAAACATATTCCTTTATTTTTGAATCCAATCGTTTTTCTGTATCACAAAATACGCTATAAATATTTACTTTGCGCTCTTTTAATCTGCTGATACATTTTGCCAAATATTTAATGTTATACAAGCTAACACTTTCTTCGGGAGTAATTTTCCCATTCATAATTAAGTGGTTAAGCACAGTATCAACTTGCGACATATTATTTTGTGAATATAAATTACCGTTCATTAATATTTCTCCTTTACAGTTTGAGTAGTCGAATCATAGTGTAGCCTTGCGGTCTTACCGCTACCGCCTGTATGTCTTGACTTCTCGATTAAAAACCATAAGTCGGAATCTCTATATTTTTCAGGCTCAAAATACGCAGGTCTATGAACAAAACAAACGGCATCCGCATCTTGTTCAATTTTGCCGGAATCTCTCAAATCAGATAACCGAGGTCGTTTATCTTGTCGGTCTGCATACGCTCTGTTAAGTTGGTGCAAAACAAAGAACGGTTTATTAACTTCCATTGCTGTAAGTTTCAATCCTCTTGAAATATCGCTTATTCTTTCATAACTTGATTTTGAACTTCCACCGTTAATCAAGCCTAAATAATCTATAAATACAATATCGCTATTGGATTTTTTCTCTAAATTTCTAATCTTATCAACAGTTATATTGTATTCAGTACAAATTTTTATCGGCAAATAAGACAAAGTTTCGTTGATGTATTTTTGATAAAGGTCTTTTTCATATCCGCTTAGATTTTTGGTTCTTAATTTGCTTGCATCTATCCTAGCTTGTGAACAGATAAGACGATTTTGCAACTGCCCTAAAGACATTTCCAAACTAAATACATCAACTTTGAAACCTTGCTTTGCAAGACTGGCTACAAGATTTATCATCATGCAAGTTTTTCCCATACTGGTTGCTCCTGCAAAAATGATAAAATCACCGCCTTGCATACATCCAAGTCTTGAATCAATAGAAGGATATCCCGTCTTTATCAACTTAACTTTTTCATTGTTTGCAAGTAAATTGCTCGCTCCATAATTTATATCCAATAATATTGAGGTATCAGTATATTTTTCTTTTTCCTTTTGAATCTTCTCAATTTCGCTGAAAGAACTTGCGTTCTTTGTTACTCTATCAAAATAAGCCTCATGAATTTTGTTAATATAGAATTTGTGGTTAATATTAGTAATAAAATTCTTTTGAAGAAAAAGAGTATTTGTTTTGTCTTCATTATTGGATAATTTTTCTACTATGCTATAAACATTTACCTCTTTGCCCGAGTTAAACAATAATTCTGCAATATCAAAAATTTTTGCATACAAACGATTTGTAAACATCTTTTTTGATAGTTGGCTTAAAATATGCTGTTGCATATCTTTATCAGATGCTACTAACATTGAGGTAATTTCTTGTTCATAGTCGTTTAGTAAAATCATTAATATAATTTTCTCTCTCGTATTATTTAAAGGGGTTAAGCAATTTCCTGTGTTTCGTCTTCACAATCAACATATTTGTTGTTTTCACCATCCCAACAAACTTTTTTGAAATTCCAGCCGATAAGTTCCAGTTTCTTACGTTTTTTCTCGTCTTTAGAAGAATAATTGTTAATACTTAATTTACCGCTAACTCTTAAATAATCACCTTGCTTGCACGTTTCCGCAATACGTTCTGCAACATTGTCTTTCTGCGTATTAAAGAAAATTATTGTATAAGTTTCATATTCTTCTTCCGCCTTATGATTTGCAGGAAGTTTTGATATTTGTGCCGGCATGAGTTTCTTTGCTAAATAAATACTTGTCATACAAGTTCCATTATCAAAATATTGAATTTTCAACCAGTTCAATCTTCCAAGAAGTTTAAATTCATTCATTTTTTCCACCTTCCACTTCAATAATATTTTTATCGCTCCAGTTTGTTTCATCCCTAACCTCTGACATATCAGGCAAAATTCTGATTTTGGTTGTATTATCCATTTCGAGTGCCTTTCTGATTTCAGTAGATTTAGGTAGAGTTTTCATTAACTGGATTAAAACTGTCTTTTTGCACATTGCATTTTCATCTGTTACCCAAGGTGAATTTGGATTAAAATGCGGATTTTTTATCGGAACATATTTTTTCTCAATCTCATTAAATTCCATATCAATATATGATTTTGAGTGTTTCATAGCATGTTTGATACATTCCGAACGATTCATAACTTTAAACACATTTCCACCGTTTACAAGGTGCGCTATTGCATAATATTTAATTGGTTTCCCTCTATCAACTTCACCCTTTTCATTTGGTATGTCATAAGGTATATGTTTGATAAATTCATTTGAACCATATTCATAATGGAATGTATCTTTTTCATAAACGGTGTGCATACTGATTTTTAAACCTAATTCGTGTCTGTAAAAAAGTTCTACATACCCTTTATATCCGATTACAAATTGGACTTCTTTAAGTTTTACCCATTTTCCACCAACTTTTCTTGAATTATTAAAAGCTATGAAATAGGCTTGTCCATCAACATCAGGTTCTAAACCAAGTTGAGCGGTTTGAAATAATGCACCTAAAAAAGATTCCTGTGTGCATTCTGCAAGTTCAGGATTTTTCCTGATAGTTGTTAAAACAATTCTTCCAAGACGTTCAGCTGTCATATGCGCAGGTAATGCCTTACCGAGTTCTGTTAAATTCTTTTGTATCAAATCCATTATTGGTTTAGATTTTTGTCGTTGTTCGATTGCTTGACTTTTCAATTCTGCAATTTGTGTACTCATGATTTCCTTTCTGTCTTACGACTATTTTCTTTGGGGTGATAAATACTTCCTAGATTTTGATTACAAAGAGGACAATAATAGTTGCCAAAAGCCACTATTAGTTCATCTTTGCGAATGTCGCCATCGCAAAAATCACATTTCATGTATGTTTTCCTTTCTTGTTGGTTAAGCTACTTCTTTTTTAGCAACTCTAAGAGTTCTATATTCTAATTTGTTAGAATATTTGTCAAAAAGATTATCAGTTTTAAGTTTATCTGTGTTTACGGTTTGTTTAACACATCTAAACCAAGAAACTTTGTATTTATTGGTTAATATTCCTGCGTGGGTATTAATGATATTTTTGAGTTCTGCTTCCAACATTTTTCTTTCAATATCAAGAGCTGATAAATCCGCTTTGATATTCACTAATTTTTCAACTTGACTTTCCAATTCTTGATTTTCAATATATTCATCATTCGGAGTCGGATAGATTTTTGTCATAATTTCGTTATCTTCAGGAGTAAGCGCAGGCATTGTTTTTGTTTGTACACAATTCCAAAAATCAACAGCCATTTCAACCATAAGGTTAAACAATTCTTCATCAAATTCAATTGTCTTATATTTGAAAGATTGACCGCCTATCAAAACTGCAATATATCCTTTCTTTCTGCCTGTTATTCCTAGATACCAAATAACCTGTAAAATATACTCTTTAGGAATTTCATCCCCAATCCATTCATTTTGCTTGTAAGCTGAACAAGTTTTACATTCCAGTAATTCTTGTGAACCGCTTATTAATCTATCAACGTGCGCAACTAAAAACGGATATTTTTTGTGCGTATATTTTTCGCTACGCTTGCGGACTTTTAAACCTGTTTGTTTAGAAAACTTTTTAGCAACAAAATCTTCAAGTTCTGTTCCAAGTTCTATTGCTTCATTGTTGGATTTTATATCGTTGTCAATTTCTCCGGTTTTTTCTAACCATAGGGTAAGTGGTGTTTTCCATCTGTTCATTCCCATAATTGTGGCAATGTCTGAACCACCAATGTATTGTCTTCTTTCTTCTGCTGTAAACATTCAGCGTTCCTTTCTTTTTTTAGTAAACTGTGTTATCAAATGAGCCGTTTACAGAAAGGTAAGTAAAATCTTCATATGCGGTATTATCTTCTAAAAACGCATAATCCGTAGTATCTGTGCCATCTGCAAAGGCTAAAATTAATTCTGCATCTTGATTTGCAATTTTTGATAATTCCTCAATGACTTCTTTAATTTTCATTTTTCCTCCTTTTTTCTAAATTTTTGCACTACAAATAAGCCTATAAAATATGGCTCAAAAGTAGCTTAATTACAGGGTATGCGTTGGTACATATCCCTATTGTGGTTAATCTCTCTCTCAAAAATTTTAAATTATGTACTTATTATTAATCGACAAAATTAATCTGTCAATACATATTGACTAATAAAAAACAATGCGTTACAATAGGTCATAGCCTGTAATAATCATTCTAATTAGAAATTGACACATTGTAACAAGTTGTAAAAATGTTAATCAGTCAATATGTATTGACAAAGAGGGAGATTATGCAAAACAGAAAAACATATAAGGATATACCTACAAGTTTCTTACACAAAGAGGTTTTTGAAGAATACAAAAATGAAATTCAAAATATTAATGCAAATGTTTATGCAGAAATAATTGGAACTACAAGACAAAATGTCAGTGTAAAATTGAAAAGTAATTCTTGCCTATTGATTAAAGAGCAATTAAGGTTAATAGAACATCTAAAAAAAATCAATGCAACTCATACTCATTTGTACGAAACATTATATACAAACGAAGTTGATTCTGTTTTAGGCGATAATTCTAAAATTCCTGTAAAAGCGGAAGTTTCTGCAAGTTGTGGTCATGGTTGTGAAGTTTATAACGAAACACCTTCTGATGAATTTTCTCTACCAAATAAATTACTTGATTATTTTGGTGCAAATAAAAAAATGACAGAAATTATTTATGCAGAAGGTGATAGTATGTTACCCGAAATTCAAGCAAATGATATGTTGTTAATTGATAAATCAAAAACAACTATTCATGACGGGCAAATATACGTTTTTAACTACAACGGACAACCAATGTGTAAACAATTGAAACAAAGCGGTGATAGCATAATTGCAATATCAAAAAATCCGCTCTACACTCCGTTTATAATCGACAAAACTTTACATTTTTGCATTATCGGTAGAGTTGTAGGTTCGTTTCATCCGGTAAGATAATTTAATTATCTATTCTGAATGCAATAAAATCAGCTTTTTGAGATTGTAATAATTCAAATTCTTCTTTTGATATAAACTGTTTCAACATTGGATTTTCTTCAAAAGTTGCAAAGTCAACCCAATTATCAGTACAAAAAGCAGACAAATCTGTTGTGGAATTTATTTTTTCCATATTGTCTGAATTTTGATAACTTGTGATTACTTTCTTTATCATTATTTCCCCTTTCACGCAACATTAGCATTTAAACATCTGCTCGCTTGATTATATTTTCTTTGGTAATAAGAAGATAATTCTTTTGAATAATCCCAAAGCAACACATATTTATCTATATTCAATTTCTTTTTATCGTACGGTACGAATAACCAATCTTCTACATCTATCATTGGATTATTGCCAAGAAAAGCAAATTCTTCATTCTCAAAAAAGTCAATACTTTCTTTTATGTAAGATTGAATTTCAAGGTCGCTATAAAAAGAGTAATTACCGAAATATGAATCACCAAATTGAAAACTATCATTTGAATACCAAATTTCATCTTCTACAATTCCGGCATCTTTATTGCAAATAACTGATTCCCCTTTGTTATTTAAGAACGCAAATTTGTTATTTTTGCCAATAAAATCTTCTATCAATTTTATAATTCCTTTGTTTTTTATAAAATCTTGTTTCAATGGTTTTAAGTATTTTTTTATAAAAATAACGGTATCGGAATACCTACTATTTTCAGGTACATCAATATTTAAAATGCCGTTGTGTATCATAACAAGGTTGTTATTAACAATATGCGGATGACAGTTATTTTTATTTTTTAATCCGCTTGTTCCAATTCTACAATGTATCAACATATCACCTTCGGCAAATTTTTCAGCTTTTCTTACTACTTGTATAAATTTTTGTTTATCAAAAATTCCTTTTACAATGTATAATTTTCCATTATTTGCATACGCTATTCCTGCGCCATCACTATTGTTTTCAAAACAATTTTCTAAATATTCATCAGAAATTGTTTTATTTTGTGGTTTTACTATTGCTATACACATATTATGCAGCCATCCTTTCTTCATTAAGTCGTTGAACAATACCCATTTCATACAAAAATTCGTGCAAATCAGGGTATGTTTCTTTGTTTTCCAGTACAAAATCTATATATCCGATTGTGGTTGCAAAACGATAATCGTTACTCTTTTTTATCGAATAATCTATTAGAGAATAAACTGTTTGCAGATTCTTCTTTATACGTTCAATTCTAGTATTGGAATTAAATATTCTAAATTCATACGTTTTCGTTCTACTGTCATAATTCAATGCTGTGTAACGAGAATCTGAAAGAGGCGGATAAGTATCATCTGATTCCAATATTTCCTTGCAAGAATAAGAATCTTTGAATTTACACCACTGTTGAATTTCTGAATTTTGTCTTTGTGAGATAGCTTTCCAAACTTCAAAATCATTTTCGATTTCGGAATACAAAATTTGGTTTAAAACACACAACATTTCTTTTGAAAAAACTTCTTGCGAAACGTGAATGTGTATACCACCCCGATTATGTCCGCAAAAATAATGTAAATTTAAAAACTGCATTCCTTTTTCTAAATTAGGTAAGAATACATCATTTAGAAATTTTCTTGTCATTGGTTCTGTAACAATTTCAAAACCACCATCTTCAATAGAACTGTCACTCATTAAGACAACATTAGGAACAATATTCAAAAACTCATCCGCATATGTTCGATTTCCCGAAACTTCAATTTCTAATCCAAAATACTCATTTGGATTAATTTCTTCTTTTGTTTTTAATTTGTGAAAAGCATCATATTCGTGATATCCATAGATGCAGTCAGGATGTTCTTTGGCACAATCAGGACAATAATCTACTTCATCACTTTCAGAGTATTCTGCAACATCGATATGTACCGCATAACCACAATCATCACAAATTCTATAATTATATGCACAACAATCATCACATATCCAATGATTATCGAATGTTTCACGCCCGTCTTCTCTGACAAAATATTTTCCACAGCACTCACATTCATAATAATGTTTATTCGCACAATCTTGGCAGACCCAAATACCTTGTGCTTGAATCTCGATTAAATCTTCATATCGAAGTAATGCCCCACAATGCTCGCAAATGCTATATTCATTGTCCTTACATCCTTCACAGATAACATCACCATTATCGGTTTCTGATGAATTTTCTTTAAGGATATATTCACCGCAGTTATCACATTTTACAATACAATCATCACAATAAAATTCGTGGTCTATAATCTTACCTTGACTAAAGGTTATCATTTTACCACAAGATTTACATATCATTTTTACTCCTTTCTAAAAAAAAGAACTGCCATTTCTGACAGTTCGGTAATTTAATATTCACTTGGTAACATTATTATTTTTTCGGTCGGATAATTTGAAATATAAAATTTCCAATTTCCTTCGGGCAAATCTGTATATTTATAATGTTTTTTCCCTAATTTGTTATTGTTGCCATCATCAAAGAAAACATCACACTTTTTATTTTTTGATACGGCATTAACAACAATAAATTCTTGATTCTTTTGTGTGAGTGTAAAAAGTGCCATATCATCAAATAACCAATATGCACTTGCATTTTCGCAGAAATACGCAACTCCATCTGTTGCAAGTATCGGAAAAACACTTATTTTGTGATAAAGCATTGTTCCGGTAAATTCCTGTAATTTCAGTTTAAATAAATTTATATTCATAAAATTAGACCTTTCTGTTGTTTTTTAACCAATAGAAAACATTACAAAAATTTGGAACAACAAAGGGAACGGAAAACCGAACCCCTTGCTATCCCACGACACTTTAACAAATGGTAGTTGTTAATATTAACTAATGTAGGTTATGATTTAACTCTTGTTAAAATATTAACCGGTTAATATTAAATACTATATAATATTATTAATAATATATAATATTAGTTAATGAATATATTAAGTAGTTAAAGATAAATAGTATTTAATATCAGATATAATATTAACTACTATTTAAAGTACAAGTATCAATTTTTCAACAATTCTTGCTGATTTATTGCTAAAACTTATTTTTTCGTTTTATTTTCTATCATTCAATTGTTACAAGCTTTTTAGCTTATTCTTGCTCTTTTTTATTCAACTCAAAAATTGCGGAATACAATAGAGTAAATTCATTCACCCTATTTTGTCCGCAAGTATTTGCAATAATTGAAAAGAAAAGATGTTGGTTAGACAAGGGCGCGCAAGCGCATATTATCTATCACCAAAGGGCATTCGTTAAAGCAAAAAAGAAAGCGACCTAAGCCACTTTCTTTTCCACTTTAGAATCAGCTTTACGGAGCTGTTCCATAATCTTTTCGTTGAGTTCTTTAAGACATCTGTCTGCTACGTCTAGGTATTCAACAGGCTTTTTGTATTGTGCTTCAAACTCATCGTAAGCGCGTTTTTCAATTAAGTCGCCCATTGGCTCTATTTCAAGCGAGTTCTTTTTCAAGCTTCTTTCGATAGCTTTGATGTAGCGTTCAAACGTAATTTTTTGACGATTGAATTTGTAAGCGATTACGGAATGATTGTAATCAGCGTTACCGATTTGGTATTCGAGCAAATACCCTTCTTTTTTGAACCAATAGAGAACACCTTGCCAAGAGTAAATCTTTTGTGATGTTTCAAATAAACATCCTGTTCCATCTTTGCCAAAATACTGTTCTGCAAAAAGTCTGCCGTAAACATACGAAAACAAGTTAAATTCTCTTGAGTTTGCCATAATTAAATCCTTTCTACGCAGTAGCGTGTCTTTTCTGTTCACACCCTTAACTACGATGCACAGATTACAAATAGCGTGAGCGTTTTTTGACAAAATAGTACAAATCTTGTTACGGTTCTTAACAACGCTAAAACTTAACATACAGATTTGTTGTTAGGAACTGTAACAAATTTTTCATTTCAGTACGATTTTGACAAAAAATTTGTAATTTGTGCTTTAATAGGGGAGAACAGAAAAGACTAGCTACGGAGTATGGATTTAAAGATTGCAAACGAAAGGGATTTAACTTTCGAGTATGAGAAGAAAGACTTTTTGCAAGATCATATTTTGGCAGTTTTATATCATTTAAAATATTAACAAAGGATTGACAAAAAGGGGTTAATCGTAAATAATATGAGTAGGGGAAAGTTCCCAACAAATCGGCTAAAATCTTGTTGAGAACTTTACTTAGTACCCTATGAGATTAAAGCTAAAATTAGCTTAAGCAACTGTTTCAGCTTTCATAGTTTCCATCTCCTTTCCTGACCAAGTCCACTTAGTATTCGTGTGTCAGAAGCAGGTGTTTGGCACTACCCTATAAAGCAAATACGCTTTACAATGGGATTATATCATTAACAAATGGTGATTATTATTGGCAATGCTCTTTTTAAGGCATGTCAATTTTATCTTTTTAACCACCATCAACTATTCACCCCACCGGCTTGTAGTAAAAACTTCCAAGCGGAATTTACAGACACTTACAATTTAACAAGGCTTGATTTAAAAAATTGCAGGGGGGGTGTACCCCCCTGCTTCAACTTTCTCTAAATATAGAAAATACATACCCATATTTCTCGGGTAGAAAAAAGGGCATTAAAAAGCTCCCTCTAAAAAGAGAGAGCTAAAGAGCCTAAAATGAAATTCAACTTATACTTGTATTATACAATATTCCGAGGTCGTTTAAGGTCAAGAATGACAGCTTGTAAAACTATTTTTACATAGTGTCAAAATAGTCCCACTTTTTTAGAGAAATAAGCGATAATATAAGAGTAGTTGATACGCACATTTGAAGTAGTTTTACATTTTGTGTAAAGGTTTACCCCAGGGATGGATGAAAAGAAGTTGACGTATCGTAACCTACGGGGATTATTGTATATGTTTACCCATTGTAATAGAAAATTCAAATCGGAAGAGATTTGGTTTTTAAAAGATAATAAAAATTTTAGAAAAAGAAAATTTTACCTTGCGACTTGCCCTATCTGCAAAAAAGGATTGGCAAAACTTGTAGAAACAAGAAAATCTGACGGTAAAATTTTTAGCGAAATTATGAGTGGTAAAAAGTTAGAAAATTTTACCCAACGCTTTATCAAAGAAGTGAATTACACAGATAAATCACTTCCAAATTTTAAGAACTCACTTTTTGGATTTTGTTATGGCGAAAATCACGAGATACACAATTCTAAAGGTGAAGTTGTAGAAATAAGACAAAAAAGTTGCGACTTTTTTGGTAACAAAGAATTAATTTTCTCATTAAAAATAAAAACTCCTACTCCTTAATATGTTGTGATGTGTTGATTGTTGGTGGCTTTATCCCTTAGCCACCATTTCTTTTTATTTAGGAATTCAGATATGGCAAAAGAAAATAAACCAATAGTTAAACGTAAACCAAATTCAAAAGATTGGGCGAAAATTAGAGCAATGTATTTGCGTGGTGAATCATTAGACTTTGTAATGGAGCATATTCCCGAACTTGATATTAAGCGTTCTTCTATTTCTGAAAAAATGAGTAGAGAAGGTATCAACCGTAAAAAGAAAAAGATTGAGGAAAAAGTTACCGAAAAACTTTGTGCAAGAGTTGAGGAAGAGAAGGTTGCCGCTAACGAGCGACACATTCAACTTTTTAATGAATCTTTAGATGTGATACAGACTTTGTTGGAACAATACAAAGATGAATTAACGGAAGGTAAAGCAAAACCCAGAGCATCTGCATATAATATGGATTTAATTATGTCCGGCATTTCAAAAGCACAAAGAGGTTTGCGTGTTGCACTTGGTATGGATGAAGACGGTAATATCAAACTCGACCAACCGGAAGTTTTGGTTATTGAAGGTATGAGCGAAAAAAATATTTAGTTATGGAACATATTGTTGATAAATTTAAAAAGCCTAAAAAGCTTTCGGAAGAACAGAAAGACGAGATTGCAAAAAGAATTGTCAGCGATTTTAATACATACAATGATGCAAGACAGAGTAATTTAACTAAGGCTAACGAACTAATAGCAGAAGTATTTTTCAAAAAAGATTTATCAAAAGAAAATGACAAAAACAAAAAATGGAAAGCTAAAGTTAAGATGTGTAAGCTTTTCATGTTTTATCAGACTTTCAAAGCTTTTATTTGGAAAAACACTTACTCGGGCATAAATTCAATGTTTGATGTTTCGGGTGAATCCTTGGAATCGGATAACAATTCTAATAAGCAAAAAGCAATGCTTGTAGATATTCTTGAAAAAATGGATTATTCTCAAATTTGTGATTTGGTTATTGATAATTCTCTTTTGTATGGTGAATTACTTGCTTTTTGTACTTGGCGCACTAAAAAAGAGGAATACAGAAGACCTATCAACTTTTTTGAGGTGTTGTTCAAAAATGATGTAAAAAATCTTCCTAAAATTATGGAAGCTAAAGCGAAAGGACAAAATTTCTATATTGATGAGCGTACTGTATACGACAACCCTTTTATCGTTCCCATTAATCCGGCAGATTTTGTTTTTGATGTTACACAATCAAACGACTTTGATAATTGCCCGAAAATCAATAGAAGTTGGCGCACTCCTAACGATATAATCAATAATGAGTGTTATGAAATTTCTGCAGATGTTGCAAGGGATTTAAGAAATATGATTTCAAAATCGCCTGATACATCGGATTTGGTCGACCAATCTAAGGAAGCATTGATTAATAAACACAAAAACGGTTCTACTGTTGAAGTGTTGGAATATTGGGGTGATTTCACATTACCTAGCGGTGAAGTTTTAAAGAATTGGCATGCAGTTGTTGTGGGCGGTAAGTATCTTGTAAGATTTGAGAAAAATATTTTTGTTATTAATCCGTTTATATTTGGAACATTTTTACAAGACCCCGACACTAAACGTGGAATAAGTCCGTTGTATTCAATAATGGACTTGGCACATGTTCAAGAAAACTTACTGAATAAAACTGTTGATATGCAGGCTTTGACAGAAAATCCACCTCTTTTGTGTCCTAAAGATTTTTTTGACGATGATGATGTTGAACTATATCCCGGAAAGATAATTACTTATGACCCTCAACTTTATACTTCAAGTAGTATTCAGCCGATGAGTTTTCAGAGCAATATTTTTGTTAATGACATTAGTTTTTTATCTGACCTTATGAGTGAAATATCGGGAATATTCCCTAATATGATGGGGGCAGAAGAATCGGGTAGCAGAACTGCAACTGAAATTAATGTAAAAACACAGGGACAAACTACAAGGCTATCAATGGTTTTAGATGTGATAAACCAATATTTTATTATTCCAACAATCAAAAAGGTTGCAAAACTTTGTGCGAATTTTAAATTTGGTTCAGAAAATATTTTCTTGAATAAGGATAATAATCCCGAGAATGTTGTTATTACGGATGAGATAAGACAAGGCGAATATCGGTATACTTATTCAGATAGAAATACTATGACCGAAAGATTTAGTTTTGCGGATATGGTAATTCTTGCGGTCGAAAGATTTTCTAATCACATTCCTTTGAATATTCAATCTATTTTTGTTTGGTATATGGAACAAAAAGGTGTTGAAAATCCCGAAAGATTTTTGCAACCAATGAAGGAAATCCCAATGGAAGTTCAACAAGTTTTGCTACAAAATCCTGCTATTCAAAAAATGATACAGAATGCGGAAACCGAAAAAACTAAGCAAAAGAATTCTGCTCCCGAACCTGTTGAAATTCCGAGAGGTAGTGCTGAAAGTAAAATGCAGATTTATGAATAAAGATATTTTAACGGAAAAGAACGATTTAATTTCTACGGAAGATTATTCCAAGATTAAATCTTATCAGCTTGAAAATATTTTAAAACTTTCAAATAGCGAAATTAATCCTTTAATTCTTCAAGGAATGTTGAAGGTTATAGCTGATACTGATAAATGGAAAAGTGATTTTGTTAATGCAAAGAAAAGGAATTAATATATGTTAGATAATGAAAACGATTTAGATTCACAAATCCAAGAAATTTTTGATAATGAAGATTCTGCAGTTGAAGAAAATCCTGATGAACAAGTGGAAGATTCTGAAACTAAAGAAACTGAAACAAAAGAAGAAATTGACTGCCCCAGTGAATTTTTGAAAGAGGACGGAAGTGTTGATGTTAGTAATTTGCTAAAATCATACAACGAAATTGTACCTTTGGTTGCTCAAAAATCTGACTGGGAAAAAGAAAAAGCAGAACTTGAAAAACAGGTTAATTTTGCAAGAAATCTGCAAAACCAACAATTAGAACAAGTACAATCCGAAGGCTATCAAGACACAGATGATATGCGACTTGTGAGAGAAGTTGCAAAGGCACAAGCTAGAGAATATGAAAAATATTTGTACACAGTAGCAGAGCCGGAGCGTATCCAAGGAATGTTGGCTCTCTATGCACAAAACCCTAATCCCGAGTTGCTTGCACGTATAGAGGAAGAATTTGGAGTTGATGTTGTTAAGCGTGCAACAATTTTTGCAGAAAGATATAAAACCCAAGTTCAAGAAAAACTTAATCTTGAAAAATATGAACAATACAGACAGGAAGCGCAAAATTTTGTAAGTAAATCAATTAATGATTATCCCGATTGGTTTAAAATTCCCGAGTTTGTAGATTTCTTCAAAGATGCTTTGACTGTTAAAGGTGATGCTTTTGAAACCTCACAATTAGTACAGCATTTGCAAAAACTCAAAGATTATTTTCACAAGGAATTTGAGGAAGAACAAAAGCTCAATTCCGAAAACGAAAAAGACAAAAACATTTTAAAAAAGCTAAGTCCTAATAATAATTCTCAAAATTTAGTAAATAAAAAATATGAGGATTATACTCCTGAAGAGTTGGACAAAGCAATCGAAGCCTTAATTTAGATAGGAGAAATAATATATGTCTGATGAACAATTAATGATAACCACCTTTACAAAGGCTTACAACAAGTATATTTATAATGAAATGGTTATTGGACAACTTGCGCATACCGAGTTGAAAGACAAAGTAAAAACAGGTATCGAAGTTGATGTTACTATGCCTGCAATGGTTAATTTGTTTGATTATACAGGTGGTGATTTGAGTGATGCCGAACTTACAACGACTACGACCGCAAAAGTTAAAATTGATAAAGGTAAAGCATTTCACTTTGAAGTCAATGAAGTTGATAAACAACGAATTGACAATGCTCCCGATTTGAAACAAAAAGTTGACCTTGCAAAAGAATATTCTTCTGATGCAATTAAACAATTTGCATCTGCAATTGATGTTGCATACGGAAATCTTTATACCCGAGCAGGTCATTATTTATCAGGTTCAAGCAATTCTTCAATAAAACTGGATGCCGATTATGCAAAAGAAATTCTAGCTTATATGCAAGCTGAATTTAAGCGTGGCGATAGAAAAGGTCATACAAATTGGATTGACGGGCAAATGGTTGCAATCGTTCCACCTGAATATCAATTCTATTTGGGTAAACTTGAAGATTTGCGATATGTTGAATCAGGTCATCAAAAAATGGCAAAAGGATATATCGGTAAACTTTCGGGTTGGGAAATTGTTGTTTCAAACAACGTAGCTTCTGTAACAGAAAGTGATGGTTCAATAACCTATTATCCTTTATTTGGTATCAAAGGAAAAACTTTAGCCGGTGGTATTTCTAAAAATCTGAATATGAAAAACTATATGCCGGAAAAGAATTTTAATACCCGATACAAAGGTTATGGTTTATACGGTGTCGGCGCACCTAGAGCAGATTACTTAGGCACAGTTAAAATCACAGCTCCTTTGATGTTATCAACAAGAGAAGTTGCTTAATTTTAGAAAGGTGAATAATGGCAAGAGATGAAATAAATATACAAACCCCAATAATGGATAGAACAGAATCTATCGGATTAAAAACAGTTACGGCAAAGTCCGTAACTGTTGCAAACGGAATTGTTCTCAAAAAAGCTATGGCTTGCATGAATAACACTCTGTTTATTCTTATCAGCAATACTGCATCTTCTGATTCAACTGTTACATTCAAAAAAGGTGAAAGTTTTCCAAATTCAATGCTTGGCGATTTGTCGATTTCAGTTGCAAAATCAGCAACTACAATTTTTCAAATACAAGACCCTTCAAGATTTGTTGATAAAAATGGCGATATCAACATTGATTTTGGTTCAGAATTTACAGGAACTATTTATGCAGTCGGTAAAAAAGCAAGTCTTGGTTAGGAGCAAAAATGATTGAAATTAAATTTATTCCAACAGGTAATATTTTTTCTTTGCCTGATAGTGAAGCAATAAGAATTGTTAGTGAAGACAGAGGCAACTACAAAGTCCTTAAAGGTAAAGTGCCGGAAGTAAAACAACAAAAAGAAAAGAAATCGGTACAAGAATTGGTAGTTGTTGAAGAAAAAACAAAAACTTCACAGGCAAAAGCAAAAGAAAATAAAAAACAGGATAAAACTGAATGACATTAACTTTTCTTGAAATATACAATGACGTTGCAGGGCAAGCTTGGTCTATGTATGATGGTGATGCCGAAAGCGTTGATGAGATGGAAAGCGCACTAAAATCATCAATCAACAAAGCTTTGTCTGAAATTTGGTGTTCTTATCCCTTCCCTTTTAGAATAAAAACTCATATTATTACTACAAGAGAAGGTATTAACGAATACACAACTCCTAACGGAAATATTTTAAAGAAAACCGTTTCTAACAAACAAGTTTATTCAATTAGAATCGGAAACAGTTATTTAGAATATCTTGATAATTATGAAACACTTGAAGAAAAATCCGGTAAACCAACCGGATTTTTTGTTTCAAATGAAAATATTTATCTTTACCCAATTCCCAATGAAAGCTATATCGTAACTATTGAATACTTAACTCTAGCGATTGGTGAGGATGATTTTGGCACAGCAATTTTTTCTTTAAAAAACAATGATGATGCAATTAATATTCCCGAAAAATATGAAAATATTTTTAAAAATGCTCTTATAACAAAATCAATGCTTTATGCAATTGCATCTGAAACAGATGAAAACTACTCGGGGTACAAGGAACAATATGAGAGAGCATACAAAATTTTGCTTGATTATACATCGGGATTGAACAAAGAAAGAAAAGTGTTTTGGTAATTCATAAAGTTTTAAAACTAAAGTTCACTTATTAGTTGTACTTATATATTTTGTTAATATTATTAAATTGTACGATTGAAATAATAAATATAGTGTCGTATAATTATAATAAGTAATGTCGTATTTTTATAAAATATAAAGGTGCAAAAATGACGGTAGCAAACATTTTAGAAAAAAGAATACAATATCGTATAAAAAAATCTGTTAGTTCAGTTTTTATGCTACCTGATTTTTTGGACTTATCTGATAGGGACCAAGTAATGCGAGCATTGAGAAAACTTATAAAAAAGGGGTTAATTTTAAAAGTCGGTCAAGGTGTTTATGTAAAAGCAATAAAATCTCTAATATCAGAAGATTATATTCCTGCAATATCTTTGTCGGATATAGGGAAAGCTGTTGCTAAAAAATTAAAAATTAAAGTTATTCCAAACCGGTTTGAATTGTGGTACAATCAAGGCATATCAACACAAGTTCCGACTGGGTTTGTGATATCTGTATTAGGACAAATTAATAGAAAAATAGGATTTAATGGTGTTTATATAAAATATGAAACAGTCAGAAACAAAGAAAAATATTATAGATATAATTAATAACAACTGTTAAAATTTTAGTTTTCTTATTTGTTTTAAATATTTTTGTTTTAAATTTCGAGGATTTTCAAAAAACAAACTTTCAGATTTTGTTAAACCACAACCGCAATCAAGTTTGTTTTCAAGTAAACATAAAGTACAAATAAAATCAGCAACTTGGAATAATCTATATTTATAAGGTGAAACAGTACGATAATCAAATTTATCGTGAAACCAAGACGTAAATACTGAAACCAAAATACTTGCTAATTGGATTTGTCCATTGTCATAATAAATGATAATATTGTCAAATTGTTGGAAATATTCTAAGTTATCTTTTAGAAACATTGAAAGTTCTTTAGATATACTTTTGTTGATATCCATAGTATTCTTATGCTTTTTATCAATAATTATATTCTTATATTTTATTCCTACTTTTCTCGTAAAATGGAAAAATGTATCAAAAATTTTAAGTCTATCATCTTTGGATAAAAGCCCATAAATATCTTCCCTTCTAATTAATGGAGCTGTATGAATAGCATCTAATTTAAAATTATGATTACTTAAATATAAATCTAAGTTTTTAACAACATTATTAATAGAATTATCCTGTTCATGAATGACAAGTGTGACTATGTAATAAGGTGAAGTATGACGATATTCTCCAAAATCACCTGATTCATCCACAAAAATGCTTAATTCCTTCACCTATCCTCCAATAATTAAAATGGCGAGGAGTACCCTCGCCTACGGTGGACCCAGAGCGTTCGCCCAGCCCATTTATATTATACACTGTTTTAAAACAAATTTCAATCCCATGTAAAAAATGGCGAGGATTCCCCGCCTCAGACAGACCATGTATTTCAGAGAATACCCTAGTCCGTCTACATTATTACAAACATTTTTATCAAATACAAGTCCTTTATTTAGAAAGCGGTCATGGTAACAAAAATTTCATCATTAAAATGTAATAGATTTGGCGGAATTAGACGTATTAATGCAACTTTTGCAAGTGAATTAATTTCTGCATCAGATTTACAAAATGTAGAATTATTTAATACTGGTATTAATAGCGGTGTCGGAATTAGAACCGCAAAAGGTAATATTTCTGTTTGCGATTTAATTCCAAAAGATGAACGTATAATAAATATATTTGAAAGTGTACAGAAAAATACTACTTACTTTTTCGTGCATACTGAAAATTCAATTGTCAGTAAAATCTATTTGTATGATACTGTTGCAAATACAATTACTACAAAAGTTTCAGATTTGTCTTTAACAGGAAATTCTTGCGGATTGGATATTGCACAAGGTTGGTCTGATTTGTTTGTATTTTCTAATGGTGAAAACCTTTTGAGTATTGAAATAGGTGCAACAGAAGAAATCAAAGAAATGAAACTTCTTGATAAAGAAGACAGGCTTGTAAAAGGCTTAGGACTTGTTAATTATGACAACAGACTTTGGATTTTTAGCGGTAACATTCTTTGGTATTCTGTTCAAGAAAACATATATGATTTTCACACTTCTGATGCGCAGATTTCAACATCTTCGGGTTTTATTGAATACGTAAAAAATATTACGGCGATTATTCCATATTTAGGAAGTTTGGCAATATTCTTTAAAAACAGCTCTATCCTTTTGTCGGGCGAATATCCTTATACACAATCTGACGAAAGCCCCGGTGGTTGTGCAAGTTATAACGCATTAGTTTTTCATGGTACAGAACTTTATTTCTATGACGATACTAAAAAAGGTGTATTTTCTTTTAATCAAGTCGTTACTGGTGATAAAACCTTGGGCGATAATATTGCACTTGATATCCAAGAAGAACTTTGTTTTATTGACCCTGCTAGAGTAAATGAAATTCGCTCTTTATCAATAGTTTTGTCTGATAGGAATGAAATTTGGTTTTTAATACCGACTACCGAGCCGGAAGTCAAAACGATAATGATATTTGACTATATTCATAAAGAATGGGTTAAGCGCAAATGTCCTGATGTTACTTGTTTTTGTATTATCAATAATACACTTTATTCGGGCGGCGAAAACGGTAATATTTATGAAGAATACAAAACCGATACTTTTAACGGTGAATTTATCCGTAGTTTCTATAAATGTACCCCTCTAAACTTAGGTGTTGATAATACTTTAAAGATTTTGTATTTTCCACCGAGAGTTACAATTGATATGACTTATTCAAGTGATTTTTGGATAAGATATATCAAAAACTATGACACATTCAAAGCACCAAAAGTAAAGCAAATTAAGACAAAGACAATGAAAAATGCCTTGTATTATGATGTCGGACATTGGGATAATACTTATTTCCCACTAAAAGAACTTAATTCAATTTACAAATTACCTTCTGCAACTTTTAAAACTTTAGAAATCCAACTTTATACTTATGCGAAAGGTGAAGGTTTTTGTATAAAAAATATTGAATTTAGTAAAATCAAGGTTAAACAGATATGATACGAGTTCTTATTCCTAAAGACAAAAATTTCAATTATTCTGAATGCAGAAAACTTTTTGAAAAAAATCAAGCATTATTAGAAGATTTCTTTGATTTTGATACGGTTATAAAAAACACTTTTTTCTATTCTTTTTTAAAGAACGGTAAACATATCGGTTGTATTTATTTCTATGAAATTGATGGAAAATTGTATGTTAATGCGGTTGCATATAGAAAAGCACATTTAATTAATATGGAATGTTTTAAGTTATCACTTAGTTGGTGGAATTGTGATATTTATGCAAGAACGCATCACAAAACCGCTATTTATACAATTTTGAAATGTGGATTTAAAAAAGTTGGTGCTGATTTATATAAATTTGAAAAAATATAGAAAGTGAAGTGAAAAAAAGCAGGCACGCTAAGCAGGTAATGACCTCGTAGTTTGAATATATATTTGTAGTCTAAATAGTCATTGCTGTTGAATATCAATACAAGCTAGAAAGTGAAGTAAAAAAAACAGGCACGCTAAACAGGTAATGACCTAGTAGTAGAAATATAGGTTGGTCGTTTCAAATGTCATTACCGTTGAAGAATAATACAAGCTAGAAAGTGAAGTGAAAAATATGGGCGGTGGTTCAAGTTCTAAATCGAGTTCAAGTTCAAAGACAACGTATAGCAAAACAACTACAAGTAATCCGTATGTAACTTCTGTTACAGATAATAACGGAACAACTACAAGTTTAAAAGAAGGTACGGCTTACAAAAGTATCTATGATTATCTGAACAAAAATATGAATTCTTTGCTTGAAGAATACAGAAATCCTAGTATTAATTCCCCGACAAGCCAAGCTTTGTTGCAGAATTATACCAAAACTTTGGATGATGAGAGTAAAAAATCTTTAGAGAATAGTATTATTAATCCGTTGGCACAAAGGAATATGCTACGTTCAAGTGCGGCGACTAACCTTTATTCGGATTTGTCTAAAAATATTTCGGATAATATTTCTAATTATACGGCACAATTACTTGCAAATAGCCAACGAAATACAGGTGATATGATAACTTTGCTTACAAATGCTTATTTACAAGGTCAAAATGCTGTTAATGGTAATCAAGCATTATCTTTATCAACAAGTAGCGGAAATGCTACAACGGAAGGCACAGGCAGTTCAAAATCTTATTCTTATGGTATGTAGTTATGGATAACGGAAACGAATTAGTTAGAGCAATTATTGATAAAAAGATTAGAGAATCATTGTTGGCGCAACAAAAACAACATTCTGATTCTAGTATTATTGATAAAATTCAAAATCTTGGTAATCGTGCCGGAGAAGTTGGTGAAGGAATGTCTGCCGTTGGTGAATATTTGGCAAACAACACTTCTCTTGGTAGTTTGGGTGCGAAAAGTCAAGCAATTGGTGGTGCTTTGCAAAAAGGCGCAGGAGCAATCAGTAGTATCGGAAGTGTCGGCAATGCAATTGGAAGCGGAGCAACAGCCGGAGTTACTGCAGGTGCGAGTGCAACGGGGGGAGCAACTGCGACAAGTTCTGCAATGGGTGGTGCAATGAGTAATCCTGTAACAGCTTTAATTGCTTTAGGGATTATGGCATTAAACGGTTCTAATAGACATAGAGCAGAGAAAACAGGACAACAAGCCGAACAACTTGCAAATAATCAAATAGATATAGCCAAAAACAATTTAAGCCAAGTGCCACAAAATTCAATTGGTGCTACTGATATTGTTTCCGCTCCGATTCCTCAAAACGCAAGTTCAGATGATATTAAAAAATCTGCTTTTGGTGGCATTGCAAGCGGATTAGATGATTTTCTAAGCGGATATAAAGAGAATAAAACACAGAATTTTGATTGGAATAATTTAAAATCTGATAACACAAAAAGCCTTATGAACCGTTTAGGCGAAGGTGTCGGAACAGTTGCAAAAGTTTCTCAAAATCCTATTGTGCAAGGTGTTATTGCAGGCGGTCTGTCGGGATTGTTTTCGGGCGACCCTTTGTATGGTTTGAGTTCTGCGTACAAATACGCTAACGGTAAATACAAAGCAAATTTATACAAAGATATTTTGGCTCAACAAGGTTTAGATGTCGGTAACAACAACGGAATTATTGATGCTGATGATTTATCTAAAATTCTAACTTCAAGAAAATATCAGAAAGATTATATGTCTAGGGGTGAATACGATAAATTTAGGCTTGATAACGGACAATTAACTGTTGATGAATACAACGCATTAATCAGTAATCCTGATTACAAGTCTGATGAGATTTTGAATATAACAGGCTTGGGACAAATTTCAAAAGCAGGAAAGTATGCGCAAGATAATAAAAACTCACGCAGTCAAAATTATTGGCGCAATAAAAATGAGGGTAAAAATGTTATCAAGGTTGAATACGGTGAAAAACCCGATACGCATAATTACACTCACGTTACTTACGGTAATAAGCCGGAAAGTAAAAATACAACGTATGTTAAGTATGAAAATAAACCGCAGTATTCAAATTACAAACCTAAAACAATTCCTCAAAAACCTCAAAGTTCTGAAAGAGTAAAAGTAATTTCTAAGGATAATAAAATCGGTACTATACCAAAAAGCCAATTAACGGATGCTTTAAAACAAGGATATAGATTATATAAAAATGGTAAAAAATAATTTAGATTTTATTGAAGAAAACAGTATTGATTTTCAAGAGGAAACTGAACCTTCTAATATTGACTTTCAAGCAGAAGAAAAGACTCCTGTTTTAAAAGGTAGAGTTGAATTTAATTCACCATATCAAAATATTCAGAATGATAAATCTTTAACGACGGAAGAAAAAGTCAATAAGATTAAAAGTATTAGCGATTCTGAAAATAAACGAATAGATAAAGAACACCGTATCAAAATGGCAAAATTGTATGGTGGAGCAGGATTGGAAATCGGAAGTTCTGCTATTCCTGTCGGTGGAGTTGCGAAAGTCGGAAGTAGCGTAGCTTTAAAACTTGCAAAACCGACTTTCTCACAGATATCTAAAAAAGTTATTGCTAAAAATATCGGAAGTGGTATCGCATCAGGTGCTACAAGCGGAGCAATGTTCGGCTTAGGTGAAGGTATGATGCAAGACCACGATATTAAAGATATTGCTATTGATAGCTTAAATGGCACAAAAGACGGTGCTTTAGGTGGTGCAATATTAGGTGGAGTTGCAGGAAAAATTGCTACAAAATTTGGCAGAACAAAAGATGTTATCGAAAAATCAAAATCAAGATTAAAACCGTCTGCAAGCGAAATTGAAGATACCGTTAGAGATTTGATTCTTAAAAGACGTTCTAATATTGATGTTGCAAAATTTGATGCGGTACAGAAAATTAATAAACTTATTGCTGATATTGATAATTTTTCTAAAGAATTAAAACTCAATCCTAAAAATGTAAGAGAAGTTTTAACATTTCTAAGAGAAAATCAAGGTTTACCAACAAAGAATTTGCACAGAAAAGATTTAGTAGAACTTTTTAATAACCTTGATTTTAACCAAAGAATTAAACTAAAAGAAATGGCACAAAACCATTTTAACGACATGGAAGTTTTTTGGAATAATTTATCAAAAATAAAAGGTACAAAAAGTTCAGTTGATCCGTTTACATACATTACTCACATTTGGAATTTAGATGATAACGCTAAAATTGCAATTGAAAATTATTTAAGAACAAAATCGGGATTTGAAAAAAGAAGAATAATCCCAACTTACAAAGAAGGGATTGAAAAAGGTTTATACATCCCTGTCGAAGATGGATTTTATAAACACATAAATCTAAATCCAAGAACTTTAGATTTTGCAGAAATTCAAAAAATCCATGCAGACCAATTGATAGAATCTGCAGAAAATACAAAATTCTTAGATGAAATAAAAAATCTTTTAAAATCAAACCCCGAACACAAAAAACTTATTTACGACCTTTCTGATATTGTTTTAAATTCAAATAAACAAGAAAAAAGAGTTGAAAATTTTGCTCAAAAACTATTGCGAAAAACCGGCACAGCCTACGATACTGTTAATAATTTTGCGAAAGGTTGTAAATTTTTATTCAATGGAATGCACGCTGTCGCTTTAACAGAAAGTGCATCAGCACACGAAGGAATCTTACCGTTTAAAACACTAAAAACATTAGGTAATCTACCTAAAATTATTGATGGAATAAAAAACAATAATTACGAACTTTTTAAAAACACTCCGCTTGCAAAACAAGCAATTGCAGACGGTGTTCAGTTTGGTGCTATTAGTGATATTAATATAAAAGAACTGAATACTTTTATTGACGGAATTTCTAATCTTGTAAATAAAATTACTTTTGGAACAGGCAAAATTCTTACAACTCCTTTAAAAAAGTATGTAGAATTAAACAATAAATTCTTGTGGAATTATTTACATAATACTTACAAACTACAAGCGTATGACACGTTGATAAAACGTGCATCAAAAAACGGAAAAATCCAACTATCAGATAATGTTAGAAAAGACATCGGACAACTTGTAAATGACACGTTTGGCGGACAAAATTGGGAAACTTTGAATATAAAGCCATCAAGTGTTCAGACCGCTAGAAGGTTAATGCTTTCGCCTGATTGGAATATGTCTGCGACTTTAAGACAATCACTTGCAATA
The DNA here is from genome assembly GCA_900549855.1 of uncultured bacterium. GTDB lineage: Bacteria > Cyanobacteriota > Vampirovibrionia > Gastranaerophilales > Gastranaerophilaceae > CAG-196. The sequence continues at coordinate 41,397 of URPS01000010.1, forward strand.
TTTTCTTCTAAATCAGGGCAAAAGTTTTTAAACGAGTTTGCAAAATCTTCTAAGTTTGGGAAAAGTGTAAGAGAATTATCAAGAAAAATTGGTCTTTCTTCTTTCACTAATGATGTTGAAGGTGCGGGTGTAAGAGGGAAATTAGCACGTCAATATTTTATGACATTCCTTATTCAGACTGCTATTTATTCAAATCTGATTAATGCTTGTGCTAGAAAAATTGATTCAGTTAATAATCCCGAAAAATATTCTGACGGCATCAATTATTCTTCATATAACAACAATCGTTTTACCGAACGTGATAAAGTCGGTAAAAAAGTTGTAGAAACATTATTCCCTCGACCATATATTACCAATGACAATAAAGGTAGAGAAATTTATGCAAGAATAGGGAAACAAGCACTTGAAGTGCCTGAAATAGTGGAAGATATGCCAAACAGTGCGATTCGGAAATTGGCAAGTAAATCGGCTCCGCTCATAAATCCTGTTGTTACAAAATTGTCGGATGAATATACAAATAATTGGAATAAAGCAGATATAAAAGAAAGGTACAAAGACACTTTCACATCTTTCACAGTATCAAGCAGTAAGAAAGGTTTTCACCCGATAAACATGTTTTATTCGACCTCAAAAGGTTTGAATTACTATCAAGCGTATTCATACATCAAAGAAAAATTTTTGGATGGTGATATGGATGCAATTGAAAAATTTAAACCAAAACTCAAAGCCAATAATATTGACTACAAAAAATTAATGAAACGAATTGAATGGGAAGTAAGGAATGGGAATTATGACCTTGAAATAGGTAAATACGAAAAAAGCGAGGGATTCCCTCGCCATCGGTAGGACCAAAAGCTTTCGCCCAGCCCTAATGGTATTATACAGTATTGTTTAAATTTTTCAACTCCAATAATGAAAGGACATTTATGACTATCGAAGAAATTGAATATGGAAGTTTAGCAAGTTCGACTTTATTAAACAAAAATTTTAAAGATTTGCAAGACCAAATAACGGCTTTGACTTTGAGAATTGCGGCGAATGCTACAAATATATCTACAAATACTAAAGCTATTGCATCTTTAGCTGATAGATTAAGCGAAGTTGAGGGAACATAATGGACTATATTACTATTATTCAAGGTGATGATACAAACTTTTTAGGCGACCAATTTCTTGTTGTAAATTTTGAAACAGAAATTGATTTAAGCGGTTTTACTGCAAATTTTATTCTCGGTGATGTTACTATGACTTATGGTGATTTGAGCGGTAAAACTTTTGAAATCGTATTAAGCAATGAAATCACCTCTAATTTGAAAATCGGTAAACAATACGGTGAATTAAAACTGATTGACACAAATAATCGAATCAGAACAATAACATCTATTATTCCATTTATTGTTAAAAAAGGTGTTAATGAAGATATTTCTTTTGTTAATAGTTCGCTTAGTGTTTCAATGAATGTAAATGATACAACGATTAATATTTTTGTTGAAACATCAGGTATTTCAAGAACAGAAGCAAGTAGAGTTTTGCAAGCTTGTAATGATGCAAAACAAGCTACTCAAAACTACTCAAATACTGCGCAAAATACGCTAATTCAAATGAATAGTGATATTGCAGAATTTTATAAAAACACATCCGATATATCTTCACTCGTAGATAAAGCCGAAGAATCCGCAAAACAAGCAATTGAAAAATCACAAGAGGTTAATGATGTTTTGTCTTCAAGTGCAAAAAATGATTTTAGTAATCTTTCTGCGGTTGCATTGGATAAAATTAATCAGTTCAAGGCTCTTAAAACAGGTTCAATATCAACAGATAACGATATTTATACTGCTTTGTTATCAGAATTCCAAAATTCTACTTTATCGGGGGCTGATGTTATTGCAGAAAATTATACATTGTCTGCAAATTTAACTTTATCAGACGGTGTAACAGAAGGTTTAACAAGTACAACAGATTTTGTTTCTGTTCCGATTAATATTTCCGGCTATGAGCAAATTCCGTTTAAAATCCATCTTGAAGCAATAATAAAAAGTTTGGGGAATTCATATCTTTGTTATTCCAAACAAATGGCAATAGGTATTCAAATCCAGTATAACGGTGCGCTTTCTGTCTATATGTACGCAAATGACGGTAATACAAAAATGTTACAGACTGCAGGAATAGCACTTCAAGAAAACGACAAGTATGTTGTTGATGTCGGATATGATGAAATTAACGGACTTTACGGACAAGTTGTTTGTCAAGATAAAGTAGAAAAAGCAACCGAGAATATTGGTTCTGCTTGGCTTAGAAATACAATCGAAGAATTATATATCGGTAAAAATTCTTGGTCGGGTTCTTGTAGTGTAGAAGTTGATTTAGCACATTCATATATTGAACTCAACGGCAAAAAGACGAGATTACTCGCTCAAATTCCATACAAATTAAGCACAACAGGTGCAAAAATTGCGGATGTGGAATCACGAGAACTTGTACAAGAATTATTTGAGAATAAAGGTGTTGCAAGCTATTTTACTATTGATACAGAAAATCAAAATTTTACACTTCCAATGGGCGATATTTATGGAATGCTTGAAAAGAAATCAAATGTAGATTTAAGCAATTCTAAACCTTGTGATAATTTTATTGCTGAATTTTTAGAGAATTTTGCTCCTGATGCTACTCAAATATTAAAGATATCTACTACCCCTACATCTGCAAGTAGTGCCTATACAACACCTTGTGCCGGTTGGTATGTTTGTTCAGCTGATAGTTCTACAAAAAGATATCTGTACATTAACGGAGTTCAAACAGGATATTGTTTATCTTCATCTTCTCAATCAATTTCAGTATTTTTAGGTAAAGATACAAGCATTTATTGGTCGGGTAGTTTCAGCTCCGTATCTTCACAGACATTTATTCCGGCAAAAGGCGCAAAATATGTTAAATCAGTTAGTGATGATTTAGATGATATTTTAGGCTAAATTGTCGTATTTACCCCCATTTATCCCAAATGAAAGGACTTATATGAAAGAGATTGTTAGGTATGTTACGTTTGACGTAACACCAATTGTTTGTGTACGTGTTATTGAAAAAACTGATACAGAAAAAATTAAACAAGAAAAGAAAGATTATCCGTTTAAATTACACAATGACGTTCCTGTACATATTATTACTAATAAAAGGGCGTTTTCTTTTACGATTCCGAGCAAATATATTTGGAATGGTGCTGATATTCCACGTTTCTTTTGGCGATTGATTGGAAGTAAAACCGATAATGCTTTTTTGATGGCATCAATGGTTCATGATTATTTGTTAGACAACAAAAAAGATGTTTATACAAATGTTCTCAAATCTTCTATACCGATGAAGGAGTACAGAAGACTTACAAGTCTAGCTTTTCGGGAAGTTTTAAAGAACTCGGGCGAAAAAACTATCAAGGCTAATATTATGGCTTGGTGTGTGGATGTTTATCAAATGAATCACAGGAAAGAATGGAATGAATATTAGTTTAGAATTTTTGTTGGTTATTGTTATCAATGTTCTTTCAGCCGGACTTTTTATCGGTGGTTTGGCTACAAGTATTAAATTTATTGAAAAGCAAATAAAACGGTTGGAAGAGAAACAGGACAAACACAATAACTTAATTGAGCGAATGGTTAAAGTTGAAGAAAGCACAAAATCTGCTCACAAAAGGCTTGATACTATCGAAGGCAAAAAATGAAATATACCCTATTAGAGAAACAAAAAGAATTTTTTAATATTCCTCACAATAACTCTCTTGATGTAGTTATATATCAAGGGGGTTATGGTAGTGGAAAAACTTGGTGTGGTTCACTTTTAGGTTTAATGCTTGCAAGAAAATACCCCGGCTCTCGTGGTTTAGTTTGTGCAAAAGAATATGTTTTGGTGCGTGATACAACATTAGAATCGTATTTTTCACATCTTGAAAATATGGGATATGTTGCCGGAAAACATTATTCTTTTAATAAAATTGAAAAGAAAATGACACTTTCAAACGGTTCTGAAATTCTTTTTAAAGGTGTTGATAATCCCGAAAAAATCAAATCTTTGAACTTGCATTGGGCGGAAATTGAGGAAGCTTCGCAAATTTCTGATTCAGCATTTAAACAATTAATCGGACGTTTGAGAAACACGAATGTAAAACCATCTTGGGGTAATTTTCGTTACAGACTTTTCGGACATACAAACCCACAAGCTAACAAAGGTTGGATTTACAAAAGATTTGTTGAAAGCAAAAAAGAAAATTACCGCTTGGTTATTGCTCCGACTTCAAATAATATCTATCTGCCCGAGCATTACCTTGAAAGTATGAAAGAGGATTTTGACCCTGAATATTACAGAATAAATGTTTTGGGTGAATTTGGTAATTATTCAAGCGGTTTGGTTGTTAAAAACTTTACAGATGAAAATATTAAAACGCTTAGATATAACCCTAATTTGCCATTGCATTTAACTTGCGACTTCAATGTTGACCCAATGTGTTGGTGCTTGGCGCATAAAGATGATAAAAATATTTACTTTTTTGATGAATTGGTTATTGAAAATACAACTACTCAACATGCGATAGAAGAATTTTTGCGCAGATATCCGAATCACAAAGGTGATATTATTATAAATGGTGATGCAAGTGGTGATAACCGTTCCGCACAATCAGAATTTACAAACTATATGATAATCAAACGTGCACTAGAACAACATGGTTATGCTCCAAAATTTCAATTAAGAAATTTTAATCCGCCAATTTTAAGAAGAATACAGTCTTTTAATGCAAAAGTAAGAAATTCTAAAGGCGAAGTTTCATTATTCATTGATAAACGGTGTAAATGGCTATTGCACAATGTTTACAATTTATCTTTTAAAGAAGGCACATCTATTGTAGATGTGCCTTCTCTAAAGCAAATCAAAAACGACCACGACCTAAAATTTCTCGAGCATCCATTTGATGCGGCGAGTTACTTGGTTGAGTATTATTTCCCGATTAAATAAGGATTTTTAGAAAGGTTTTACATGAAAAGAATAATTATACATTGGACTGGTGGAACATATGCTCCAAACAGTTCTGATTTATTGCATTATCATTTTGTTGTCGGTGGTAGTGGTAAAGTTCATAACGGTAAATTTATTCCAAAAGACAACGAAAATTGTAATGATGGCAGATATGCTCAACATTGTGGTGGTGGAAACACAGGCTCTATTGGTATTTCTATGGCTTGTATGTTTGGCTTTAAAGACAATAAAAATATTGGCAATTATCCAATGACAAAAATACAATTTGAAACTTGTATGAAAAAAGTTGCACAACTTTCAAAAGAATACAATATCCCTATCAAAGAAGATTCTATTTTAACCCATTATGAATTCGGACAAACCCACCCCAAAACAACGTCCTACGGAAAAATAGATATTATATTCCTACCGCCTTATCCTCATGTTTTGACAAAAGATGTGGGGAATTTTATTAGGAATAAAATTCAATGGTATAGAAATAGGCTTTAAGCCTACAATTTTATAAAAATTTTTAAAGTTGTTATTATCTAAAATTCCTTTGTCAAACAATCTATACCACCCATTGCTGATAAGTATTGTTTTGTTGGAGCAAAATACACTTTATCAAAACCGACTACACTTTTAAAATAATTTTCCATGTATTTATCTAAAGTTTCATCACCAGATGTGTTCGTTATGTAATATTTATCTCCGGTTTTGGTAGATGTTCCACATACACCATTCATATAATTTATAGGATTTTCGACAGATTTAGCATCTAAGCCTTGGTCTTTGCCATCATCAATTTCTGTAAAACAAGGTATTTTTACAACATCATAGCCTTTTTCTTTCAATTCATTTTCTGCACTCGTTGATATTGTATCTGTTTTATTTTTCATTTCTTCAAGCTTACCTAATAGTTTAAGATATTCTTGTTTTTTATTCTGTAAAATTTCTTTTTGTTCAGGAGAAATATTTTTAGATTCTCTTTGGGTATCAATATCTTGTAATAATCTATTTAAAACTTCTATACCAGCCTTATAATCAGGAATTGCCATCTGTCCGTTATTTAGTGGACGGTAATACATATCTATATGAAAATCGAATTGAGGTATATATGTAACATTTTCCTCCTTAAGTCCAAGTTCTTTGGCGATTTGTTTTTTAGCTTTTTTGCGGTATTCATCTGCGCTATCTAAATTTAGAGCTTCTATATTTTCAATTGCTTCAACAGAACCATCTAAATCCATAGACATCATTGAAACCATTGTATATTTCAAAGATTCTTCACCTATTACAGCTCCCGGCTCACCATTTTTTGTGAGTGTATTTAAAACATTCCCACCTTCCAAATAAGTCTTACCTTTTATAGTATCGCTTTGTGACACAGCATGTGAATAATTTATAGCTCTTGGTTCTTCTTCTACGCTATTTTTTCCAATTGGGTTTCCTTGCATCCCTAGTGTGACATTTTTTCGTTTTGCAATAATTTCATTATCTTTATCTAGTTTTAACATACTAAAATCAGATTCACAATTTGGAATAAGTTGTTTCTTGTCTGCTCTTACAATACTTTGGTCTTCTGCCCAATGATTAGCCCCACTAATTTGTAAGAATTCTGCTTGAAATCCTTGCTCTTGTCCAACCTTATTCATAAATTCAATAAGCTCAGTATTTGAATTTGAATTAACAAATTGTATTTTGGATATATTTCGATTAATTCCCTCTGACCAGTTAGTTGTTCCATCTTGATTAGTGTTTTGTATTTTTATCAAGTTTTTGGGAGTTTTAGTTACAGTTCCGTTCTCATTTTCTATTGTATTCCAAGATGCAACATAATATTTGCCATCCGTCAAATTATTCAGAAAAGAATAATCAACAATGACTTTAATTACTTTTATTTCACCATTATTATAACAACTAGAAAGATAAGTAAAATTTGTGTATTGAGTTCTGTCATCAGCAGTATCTATTATTTGCGGAATTTTATTTCCTTCCAATTCTTCCAGTTCTTCATTCCTAATTTTATCAACCAATAATGCTAATTCTTCGTTTTCAAGAACATTATTGTTTTTAAATCTTTCGATTTGTGAATCTGCAAGTTTAATAAGTCTTTGTAATATGTTTAATTCTTCCTTATCAACTTTTCCATTAGAATTTTGGTCTACAAAACTAAAAACAGAATTTAATAAACTTTGAGAATTGTCGTTCTCTTTGTAAGAATTCCATTCTTTACCAACTTCAATGTTTAATTGTTTTATCTGATTGTTTTTGTTGTAGTAATTAAATTGCATTTTCACCATACCATCACTTACTACATGTATATCGGCAATTTTTTAGAAAACTTTAGGGTATTAAGAAAAATTGTTACAATTTTGTAATATTTAACAGAAATATCTCTACTTAATTCCCATTTTATGAAGAAGTTTTTTTAAATTATTTTCAAACTCTTTGTCGCTTTTTTTAAGATTTTGTTCATAATTTTTAGGTAAAGCATTTGACTTAAACTGTTGTTCTGTTTTTTGATCTTTGTATGAAACAGTAATATCAATTACAAGCTCTTTAAAAACTTTCCATGGAACCTTGATTTCATAATCCGAATAATGTGGGTCTGTTAAAATAACTTCTTTACCCTTGCTAATAGTTTTTATTGCATATGCATGTCCACCATGTATGTAATTTTTGCTTTTTTTATTCCCATAACTTTGTACAGGAGAAAATGCACACCAACAAGATACATTATTTTTATTTTCAGATAAATTAATAAGCATTTGCTCAATATCTTTATTTGAGGTTTTATGTTCTCTCATTTTTGTAACATATATCTTTTGAGCTTTTATACCCAAGAGTTCTGAAATTGGGTATTGGTCGAACTTATTAGTTTTGATACCTGCAAAAATAAATGAACGATATTTTCCTCCCATTTGTTTTATATATTCATCATCTTCTGCTCGTTCAGCCAGTCCTTGTTTAACCATTTCTCTAAATGTTTTTTCAGTTGCAAGTTCAAAAGCAATCATATCATCATCACCACTAGAATAATTTCCGCTCTTTCGAGCTTTATCAATTTCACTAGCGGTAATATGTATTGCTTTTTGTTTTAGTGGTGAACCTTTAAATTTGATAGTAACTCCACCACTTCCATTTTTATCTGGAATAATTGCATCTGAAATTGCTTTTCGTCCAAATTCTGTATAACTTAAAGCATTAATGTCGGATAACAACCAACAATCACCTTGAGTCATAGGTTGTTTTGTTGGTTCAATTTTCTTATTAAAATTTGTTATTGGCTTTTTGGTAGTAGAAAAACAACCACCCATTAATTCTGTCATACTTAAATCATTTTGGGATGAAACTTTAAATTCATTGTCAATTAAAAATAAACTTTTTCCTGATTTTATTTTCTTAGCAACATCGAATGTAATGACACCATCATTAAGCATTATATCTACAATTTTTTCTTTATTATAAAATGGATATTTTTGTTGATATTTACTATATAATGCTTGAATTTCACCTGCCATAACAAACCTCTTTTCAAATGTCTTACTATATATGTATCGGCATTTTTTTAGAAAACTTTAGTCTAATTAAGATGATTGTTACAATTCTTTACATGAAATTCATGAAATTATGAGATGAGCTCTACAAACTAACTCTTACACCAACATTGAATGTATTGTTATTTCTTGTTGAATTCAATTTATCTTTTGTTTGGCTATAACCAACTGTTACGGTTGTGTTTGGGTTGATTTGCACACCAATAGCGGTATTAAATCTAACTTTGTTTTCAGTTTCTTGATTGAATCCACCTAATCTTAAATTTTGTTTTTCAAGTCCAACATTTGCTTGTCCAAAAATATTCATGCCGGAGTTTGTACGGATTCCGCCTCTGAATCCGATATTGCCACCACGTTCAATTGCAGATGGAGTTGTTACGTTATAAATACTCGCTTCACCACCAATATTCCAATTCTTTTCGTTGTAAGTAGCACTTGTGCTTGCATTTAACTTTGTACCAAACATCACACCGCCTTGTTGACTTCCGCTTGTGTATTTCAAATCACCAACAACTCCGGCATTTAATGTATTTTCAAAGGTATACTTGCCAACTTGATTTTTTACTTGTACTCCATCCTCTAAAGCAACTCTGGCATCACCGCCGATACTTATACCGCCACCATTACTTTCCGTTCCTACAACAACTCCACCATACAATGATGCTTGTGTAGCGTTTGTAACAGTAGTTTTATCTGTTTTTACCAAATCTTTTTTTATACCAAAACCACCTTTGATAAAATTTGAAATATATGTAGGAACGCTATTTGCATAATTTCCCAATGTTGTTATATTTAGTTTATCAATTCCTTGTTTAATTTCTGCTAACTTATCATCACCATAGCCAGCTTCTTTCATTTGGCTTTCTATTTGAGAATAAAGCACATCTTTTGGATTTTCATAACTGTCTCCATGATATGAAACATTACTCAAATTGCCTTTTGTATATGTACTTATAACTTTTGTATCATAATAAACAGTTGTATCATCACTTGTTTGTGTTTCTTTTTGGTATGTAGCTTTAGCTCCAACACTAGTTGAATTTTGAAACAATGATGTTTCAGAATTGTTTTTGTAACCTAAACTTACTCCAAATTCTGATTTTGAATTGTCATTATCTTTTACAATCTTGCCTTCTGCCACTGCAGAAACATTACCTTGGCTTGAAATTTCTACATTTGCTTTAATAGCTGTCTTTCCACTAACATCAGAATCAAATGGAGTATTTGAGTTATAATCTCTTTTATCCATTTCTTTACCAAAAACAGATTCTTCTCTTAGAGCAAATTCTTGATATGACATCTTGCTACCGTCTTTAAGAGCAATATAGCCGGTGTTTTCTAATGAACCGGACTTTTTATAAACTTCTCTAACAGCATCTTTGATATTATCAGCTTCTACGGTCAGTTGTTGGCTATAATTATTAAATACATATTTATTATCATCGACTTGGTATAACAATGTTGCATGATTACCTGCACCATTCATTTTACCACTAACCATAACGGCATTTACACCTGCATCTTGTAATGCTTTCATTGCAAATTCATGAATTGTAGAGCAAATAAAGTTGTTTAAACTTTCTTCTTCGTTAGCATTTAAAATCTTATCTAAAACTTCTTCTTGATTTGCACCAACATTACCATAATTTTTATTTTCATCATATTTTAAAGAAAAATCACCAAGAAGATGGTCTATAGTACCTTTTACAAGTTCAGGATTTTCTTTGTTTTCTTTGATGTAATTTGTAAGATATTCATAAGTCTCTTTTGCTGATTGATTATGTTCATTATAGAAATTCTTTAAATCATCAACACCTATACCTTTGTAATCATTGCCGTTTTGTTGATATGTTGCACTAAAAGTATTGTCATCAATACGAACATTTATTGTAGTTACAGTGCTATCATAGGCAGGACTTGTTTCTGATTTACCATTTACTATTGGAGTATCATTTACATATGTGACATTGGTTTCAACTTCAACATTCTTCTTTTTATCAACTGGCATGAAATATCCTCTTTTATAACTCTTGTATATATAAAGTATTTAAAAAGAGAAAAATTGCCTGTTTTCTTAGGTACTTTAATAAATCTTAATATAATTTTGTTACAAAAACAAAAAGTCGTACTGAATATTTATTGTTCAATACGACTTTCAAAGCGTTAATTTTTTATCTGTGATTATACTATTACCAAACTATATTCAATGGTCCATTTTGAGGTTCTTTTGAAAAATCAGTTTTAGAATTTTTATTTGTATTATCTAAAAGTTCATTTTCTAATGAGATGTTATCAGTCGTAGCTTTACCATTGGCATTGAAAACCATTCTTTTTGACATAGTATTACCTGTTTTTGTTTGTTTTGAAAGAATTTTACCGGATTCATTATCTATTTCATAATATATGACTTCAACACCTTTGCCAAACCTATCTTTACTCATAATTGTTCTATTATCATCGGTTTTTCGCAATGTAATTTTTATCTCTTCATATCCATCTTCAGTTTCTTCATAAGTTACAAATGAAGTAGTATTTGTTTCTATTTTTAGAGAATTTGGTTTTATATTTTTATAATGTCCATTAATCCATTCTTTTTCATTTTCAGGAATATTTGGTCTTTTATCATTTTTATTAGCACAAGATTTATTTTCGTTAACATTTTCATTAAAATTAAAAATAAGTCCCACTTTATTAGAATTATTTTGTGTTGTTGCCGGACAACCATTCCATAATGAATCAGAACGAATAGAATCTACTTGTAACATTTTTGCTCCTTTTTATATCCTTATAAATTTTTTATACTTTTATAAAGTTATTTTATTAAGAAAAATTGCCAGTATTGTAATAAAACTTTACATGTTTTATACCCTGCATTCAAGAAGAAATCGCATCACTAAAAGATTGAAGCTTTTGTTTGTCGTTCTGTCTACCAACTCTATTAATTTTTTTTAAAATGTAGCATCAAGATTATTGCCATTTATAGCATTATCAATAATACCTTTTTCTTCTATTGTTAAGCAATTTCCACCGAGGCTAGATGAAGATGTTGCTGTTTTTAAAAAGTTTTTTAGTTTTTCAATTTTTTTATCACACTCGTCCTTATTATTGCGTACATCTTGTTTTGAAGGTAGATATATAGCACCAAATTCCATTGCTTCTTTCATTCGTTTTTGGTCTCTTTTTGTTTTTTGAAAATTTGCTTTTATACAATTTTGTAAATTTTCTTTATACTGTTCTATTGTTGTTTGAAGTGTTTTTGAGTCATCTTCTTTTTCTGTATCTTTAGACGCAGGAGTTTGGTTATATACAACCGTTTCAACAGATTTTTGTTTATACATATCCCTTAGCTTATGTCCTAGATAACCTATACACAAAGGAACTCCACAGACAACTAATAATAAAGACAACGCATATAGAGGGCTATTAGGATCCTCTCCGTGACGGCGCATCTCTTGATCCTCTCGTCGTTTACGCATGCGTTTTGCAATCTTTTCTTCTTCACGAGTTAAATCGCGACGTGGCTTACTAAAAGCTTCTGCTATCATACGTTGTTTTGCTCTGCAGTAGTCCATTTCTACCATATTTTTATCCTTTCTTGCTTATATATTTTTATTTATGAAATTCTTTTATTACTTGTTTTTCAAATCTTTTCAATTTATTTATTATTGGCTTATAACCTTCACTATCCTTTGCAGTTAGTGCTCTTGCTAAAGAGTCAAACGGATTAAATGCCAAACCTTTTTCTAAATTTTCAAAATATACTTCTTTAAAGTTGCTTGGCATTCTCAAACTCCATTTTTTCACAGTCTTGTCGCCCGGTTTATTATACCAATCGGATAAGCCCAACAAATGAGAAAAGAATATCTGAACATTTTTCGCAGGAGCCGTAAATAGTTCCGCAAATTTTAGTTTTATGCCATAAGTTTTATCTTTTCTTGTATTTAAACGCTTAATAGATAAATCTTCTTTTAACATATTTAAATGTTCATTGTATTTATCCTCTGCCATGTCTTCAAAATATGGCACTAATGGTTTACTATCATGTGTACCTGTTGTAATAAAATCACTAGGAGATGAATTTCGTCCTCTATACATATGGTCAGGCTTTTTAGGATTAACAAATTCCGTAACTTTCATACTACCAAGATGATTTTTTTTCATAACTTCAACCGTTGGTTTTGTGATACTACCTAAATCCTCCGGCATAATATCGGCTTCAGATAAACCTTCAGATTTTGCCGCTGCCAAAATTACTTTTTCAAAGAATTCTGCATATTTATCAATTTGTTCTTTGGTTAAATATTTTATATGGTTGTAGTCAAATTCTTTTCTTGTTTCATCCAAGTTATCTTTTGTAATTATTGAATAAGCATTCAGCAACCTATGCCCTGGAGAAGATAACAATCTTCCTGCACCATCTTCCAGTTCTGCACTATCATTAATACAAATGTATGGGTCAATAACACCTTGAAAATGGTCAATACGAACTCCACCTTTATTATCAGCAAAGATTTTTTTATAGATTTTATATAACCTTTGTCCACCACTAGAAAGAGAGCCATCTTCATTAAACACTTTTGGTATGTCTATTTGTGGCATTCCCCAACATCTGCCTTTTGGCGAAAATGCATCACCTGGTACACCTAGACACACTTTATTTTCGCCAATCTTTGACAAAATGATGTCTTGTAATTTCCAAACATCTGTCCTTTCAAGTGCAACTTGTTTGTCTGCAACATATTTCATTGGAGCATTTTTTTTGTGTTCATTGGCTAAATACTGAACAAACATATACTTATCAACTTGGTTTTGATTTTTTGCATAAATATTTTCTAATCGTTCTTTAGCTTTTTTATCATCTTTATCTAACAAAATTGGTAAAGTTTTATCAATTTCATCCCATTCATTAAAATCAGATGTGCCATACTTATTTTTTAAACAACTAAATATTGCATCTAAATAAATTCCAGTATTATTTTTTTGGAAATTATCTATATTGCTTTTTAGTTGAATGGCTTGTAAATCATTTTTCTTTAATTTATTTGTATAATTACGATAAGCTTCATCTAGCATTTTAGATGTAGCGTTTTCAACGTATTCATAATTAACTTGATTTGTTTTGGTAGGATTATTTTTAACTACATTATCAAAACTTTTTGGACTAAGTAAATTATATCCTTCATCAGTCGTTAATAGTTTAAAATCAATAAAAAACGGATTTTGAGATTCTAATGTGGAATTATATGGAGAATGTTTTGCTCCACTCGCTGTAATTCCCCAAGGTCCCAATATACATTTATCAGCAATCCCGTTCCAAAAATTTGCAACCTCTTTTGCGCCGTTAGTATAAGGTGAGCCAATTCCAATATCTTCATTCGGAAGTGAAGGGAAACTGTTACCTTGCATTATTATGGAAATATTTTTATCTCCTAATGCATTTAATGCTTCCTGTATTGTTGGCTTTGACTTTTGCCATGCAGTTTCAGCTTCTTTTACACCTTTAAAATTTGTTTGATTATAATTTGTACTTATACTATTTATTTTCATGATATACATTCCTTAATGTTTTAAAAATGGATTTTCGCTGTGTGTATCTAATCCACCGGTACCTAATAATTGATGTTTTTTAGCAAACTCTATAAAGTTTTTCAACCAATTGACAGAACCCATTACATCTTTGTTTGTTTCAGCTCTGCCATTTAATATCGCTTGTGCTTCTCCAAGAGAACCCTCATACGCTTGATAATTAATTTCGACTGCCTTAAACCTATCTTTGCCAATCTGTTTTAAATAATCAAAAAATCGTTCCATAAGAACCTTGCCGGCACTTTTATCTTGTTCCTTGCATTTTTTTATAAAATCTTCACTTATCCTACCACCACCCAAATATATTTTTCCGGGATGAGCGACACCCAAAAAGCCGAATTTTCCAAGGTTTGCAAATAAACTTTCAGTTGAATTGGAAATTTTATCTTTTTTGGTTTCTATTTTCGGAAGATATTTTAAACTTATTTCCTTTATACCATCTATTCCTTTAGATTTTTTATGCAAGTATTCTGCTAAAGAATATAAAAAACCATCAATACCTTTTTTAGGATTTTTACTTTCTTGGCAAGCCTCTTTATATGAAAAATTATATTGTGGGTATAATTCATTTGCTTCACTTATAACTTGCTTTGATAACACCTTTCGATTTTGCCTCAAAATAGCTAATTGCTTGTTCATTTTGCTTTCAAACGGATTAATTGAATAAGCTACTAACTCATAAGAACGTGGTTTTGCAAGCATTTCTGTGTCTTTAAAAGCAGAGCTAAGCTCTGCTCCTAAAACCACTCCTAAATTTTTGTATTTTTCCGGTTTTTTTGCAATAAGTTTTAATGCCCTTTTAGCACCATCAGTTGTATCATGGTCTGTTATTGCAATAATGAAATTATAAGCTTGTCCAAATGGTTTAACGATATTTGAATAATCAGCCGCCTGTTTTAATAATGAACCGATAGTCATTCTGCCATCTGAATTAGTTGTATGCATGTGTAAATTCACATGAAATCCTGACTCTGCAAATTGACTAATTTCTTTTTTGCTCAATTGTTTTGCAGATACATTTTGAGGTGGAACAAAGTTGGACTTATCAATTCCTTTTAAAAGAGCTTCTAATTCTTCTGCGCCAATAATGGAATTTAATCTATATAATTCACTAGCAGGTAAATTAATTGCTTTACCCAATGTTTTTATATATTCATAATCCTTTGGATATTGTTTGATTTTCTTTTCAAAAGCATTTCTTAGTGTCGAAATGTTTTTAGAAGAAAATCGTTGCTTAAAATTCACATTATCTAACTTCATTATTTGCATAATTCACGTCCGCACAAATTACCCATAATAATATGTCTACCAATAACAGATGGTCTAAAAGTATTTGAATATTTTACATGACCTGAATCAATAAGAACATAATTGCCATCTTTGTCAACTTTAAAGTTACCCGGATGAACATCACTTAACTCAATTCCTAATTTTCTCAAATCTGCTATTTTATTGTACTGTGTGAATGTATACAAATTATCAGTGTATTTTTCTGGCACAATAGGTTCATCGCCTTTTGTCATTCCATACAATACAGATTTTGTTTCATAGTCATATAATTTAATATCAGGTGCATTTGGTGACTTATTTTCTTTTAAATAAAAGTCAACCATTGCGTCTAAATAAGGCATATCAGCTCTCAATGCTTGGTTTTCACCAAACTTCATAGCTTTATCTGTTTGTTCTTTTAATTCATAAGGGTCGAATTTAAGAACATATTTCTGTGATTTATCCTTTTGAGAAGTCAAGAAATAAATTAATTTTGCAGAAAACGATTGTACAATAGGTTTTGCTTCAAATTCATTTCCATCTACATTTACCATAAATGGTTTTGTTTTTTCTTGCAATTTTTGATTAGCTTTAGTTGCTTCCATCATAGTATCGCTGGATTGACTTTTTGTACCCAAATCCTTTACATCTAAAAATGCTTTGTGAAATTCAGAAGCCTTTAATTGTTCAATTAATTTTCTGTAAGATTTAATATTACCAAATGCTTCAGGAACATCTCCTAATACAGTTTCAGCACCCATTTCTTTGGCTTTACCAACAAAAGCCCAAGGTGCTACATTCGGAGATTGTTTTACTAAGTCAACTAATGACTTCGCTTTATCCCAAACATTTTTAATATAATATCCGGCATAAGCTTGTCTATAACCGTCTTTTTCATCATGAAACCAAGTCCAAAAAAGTTTTGTTCCTTTTTTGTCACCACCTAGTTTTTCAACTAAAAAGTTTTTAATACCTTCCGACTTTCTAGGATTTTTTGATAATTCTTTTACTACATTATCAGCCGTTTTTTCATCACTCGTTGCATGGCATAATAATTTAAATACAGCATCTGCTGACATTGTTTTTTCTTTTAGGAAATCCAAAATTCCTTTTTTAGATTCCAAAAATTGGTTAAAAAATAAAGATTTAGAATTTGCAGCTTTACTTACCGCTAGTGCTTTAAAGTTTGGGGTGCTTAGGTTGTTACTTTTGTTTTGCATACTATATTGCCCCCCCCCCTATTATATTGGGCGAGCATGTTTACAGCGTTGATTCTCATGTACTTACTCCTTTTTTTGATACACAATCCTTATAACAATTATAAAACCTAAAAAAATTTTTTTTGCGCAACTTTACATAAATTTACAAGATTTAGCTCTATAATTTAATCTTTTTGTAGAAAATTTGTTTATCAATTTAATAATATTTAGGCGAATGTAAAAATAGAACTATGGACATAAGATGTATATTAAAAACAATTTCTATTATTTTATGCAAAACTCTAGCATTTTTACAAGCGCACATATGACACACAGTTGAAAATATGATATGTTGTGATATAGTAATAACAAGTGGTTTGGAGTGGTGGATAGCGTTCTCTTAATCAATTGGTCGTGGGTTCGAGTCCCACCACACCCACCATTTTTTAAAAGACTTCTTTGGAAGTCTTTTTTATTGTGTTTACATCTTTGAAAATATTCTATAAATAACAAATAAAGAAAACTACCAAAACTTTGTTTTGCACTGGTGCGAGTTCCGTCTCGTCTACTGATTGGTTCATCATAAAAACAATAAAAAAGAGCCACTTATGTGACTCTTTTTTATGGAGCGGAAGACGAGACTCGAACTCGCGACAGTCTGCTT
>URPS01000011.1 GCA_900549855.1 uncultured bacterium
CTTGAATATCGCTTACATATATATAAAGTATATTCTTTTTAAAAAATTGCCTTTTCCTTTCTGTTTTGTTAAGTTTTGTGAAGATGAATTTTTCAAAGCCTTATTATATAATGATTTCATGGATAATTTAGAGCAAATAAAAAAAGCTTTAGAAATAGAAGTTAAGTATAAATATATAAATATAAACGGAAAAACCAGAAGTTTTTCTTCGTTTATATGCTCTGAATTGCGAAAAGAAATAAAAAAGTCTAAAAACCCCAAGTGGCAAGTTCTTTTGGAACATTTTGAGCGGTATCAAATGGATACTATGCCTCAAAGAAAAAAATCTTTAGAAAGATTAGTCAGTGTCATCAAAATGGAAACTGGCGAAAAACAAGCAGAATCAACACATACAGAACTTTCACTCAAATCTGATGTTATGTATTTAAAAGGCATTGGTCCAAAAATTGCTTACATCTTAAATAAACTAGGAATCTATACTGTTGGAGATTTATTGTACTATTTCCCACGCAAGCACGTTGATTATTCATCCAGAACAAGAATCCGAGATTTAAAAGTCGGAGAAACGACTACTGTTTTTGGCACAATTCGTTCGGTGGAAGCTTTTACCACCAAAAACAATCTAGGCATAGTAAAAGTCCGCATTGTTGACGGCAGCGGAAATCTCGCATTGAACTTTTTTGCGTCTAAAGCAAACAAGTATACCCAAGAACGTATGAAATCGCAATTTCCGAAAGGTTCCGGCATTATGGTATCAGGAACTGTCAAAATAAATTCTTATGATGGAATGCCAACTCTTGATAAACCAACATATTCTATAATGGATGACGATATTTTAACGTCATCAAACATAAATATGGCAAGGATTGTACCAATTTATCCATTGAGTGAGAACCTTAACATTAAAACGCTCAGAAAAGCCATATATAATACCATTCAGCTTTTCAAAGATAAAATTGAAACAGTTTTACCACAAAATATCATTGAAAAATACCATCTTTTAGAAAAAAAAGAGGCAATTGAGCAAATCCATTTTCCAAAAGATAACGAAACATTGCAACAAGCACGATTCACACTTGTTTTTGAAGAATTGTTTTTGATACAGCTAAAATTAGCGCTCTTAAGAGAAGAAAATAACAAAAATCTTCTTTCTATTCCGCTTGAAATCAAGCAAGATGGACTTGTTATGCGTTTTATTAACAGCTTGCCGTTTGAATTAACAGGAGCTCAAAAACGAGCAGTAAATGAGATTCTTAACGATTTAAACTCAACAAAGCCAATGCAGCGCCTGCTTCAAGGAGATGTCGGCAGCGGCAAAACTGTAGTTGCAACAATTATGCTGCTTGCTGCAATAGAAAACGGTTATCAGGCTGCGATTATGGCGCCAACAGAAATTTTGGCACAACAACATTACAACAATTTAATCAAGTGGCTAACTCCACTTAACCTCCGAGTTGAGTTATTCCTCGGAAGTATCGGCAAAAAACAGCGTACAATATCTGAAACAAACCTTCGTAACGGGCAAGCGGATATTGCAGTCGGAACACACGCTCTAATCCAAGATAACATTGAATTTGCAAACCTTGGTGCAGTCGTAATTGACGAACAACACAGATTTGGAGTCAAGCAACGTTTAGCATTAAGAAAAAAATCACAGAATCCGCAAATTCTTACAATGACTGCTACGCCAATTCCTAGAACTCTTGCAATCACTATGAATGGGGACTTGGATTTAACCATAATAGACGAACTACCGAAAGGCAGAAAACCAATCATTACTAAAATGGTAAATTCTCGCAAACAAATAGCAGAGCTTATTCGTCATGAAGTAGAAGCAGGACGTCAAGCATACATTGTTTATCCACTGATAGAAGAGAGCGAAACGCTTTCTGCTAAAGCCGCAACCATAGAAAAAGAGCGTTGGCAAAATGAAGTATTTCCGGAATATAAAATAGGATTACTGCATGGAAAACTCAAGAATGATGAAAAAGACGAAGTCATGAACAAGTTCAAAAACAAAGAATACGATATTTTGGTGTCCACAACTGTTGTAGAAGTCGGTGTTGATGTCCCTAATGCGACAGTAATAGTTATAGAAAATGCAGAACGTTTCGGACTTTCGCAGCTACACCAGCTCAGAGGTCGTGTCGGCAGAAGTGATTTGCAGTCTTATTGTTTGCTTTCTTCTAATACAAAATCTCAAGATACTCGAGCACGTTTAAACATAATGACCGAAACAAATGACGGATTTGTTATAGCAGAAAAAGACCTTCAAATCAGAGGCCCTGGGGAATTTTTAGGCACTCGCCAAAGCGGTTTACCGGATATGATTATTGCTGATGTAGTAAACGACGCAAAAATTCTGGAGCTTGCCCGAAGCGAAGCAATAAATTTTGTACATAACAGCAACATTGATGATTATCCGCTGCTTAAAGAAGCTAAGGGATTGAATTTTGATGGCAATTTGTTGTGTTCATGAAGTCGAAGTTATGGCGCATTGGATGCACCAATAACTTATTAATAACAAAGACCGGCAATTGTGTGAATTGCCGGTCTTTATTTTTCTATTAACTACTATTGCTCTAAAATATAATTCAATAAAGTTCTTACACCTGCACCTGTTGCACCTGCGATAAATTCTTTTTGAGGTTTTTCTAAGAATGCAACACCTGCAATATCAATGTGCGCCCATTTTACATTCTTAACGAATTTTTGTAGGAACACACCTGCTGTTGAAGCACCGCCCCAACGAGAACCTGTGTTTTTCATATCGGCAATATCACTCTTTAAGCTATCAAAGTATTCATCCCAAAGAGGAAGTTCCCAATACTTTTCACCATTTCTATCAGCGGTTGAAATAAGGTTTTTAACAAGAGTATCATCATTACCCATAATGCCTGCAGCCTTTGTACCTAATGCAACCATACAAGCACCTGTTAAAGTTGCTAAATCAATAACTTCGTCAACACCTAATTCGCATGCATAGCAAAGTGCATCAGCTAGAGTCAATCTGCCTTCTGCGTCAGTATTATCTACTTCAATTGTTTTACCATTCATAGCTGTCAAAATGTCCCCGGGTTTGTAAGCATTACACCCCGGCATGTTTTCACAAGCTGCAATAATACCGTGAACTTCAACTTGTGGATGAAATTCTCTTATTATGCTCATAACACCAAGAACACAAGCCGCAGCAGACATATCATCTTTCATAGTTAACATAGAAGATGCAGGTTTGATATCCAATCCGCCACTATCAAAAGTAATACCTTTACCGATAATTGCGATACGTTTTTTAGGATTTTCAACTTGATATTTCATGTGGATAAATTTAGGTTCTTGAGCACTTCCTCGTCCAACTGCCAGAAATGCACCCATGCCCATTTTTTCACATTCTTCTTTGTTATAAATTTTTGTATCTAAACCAAAATCACAAGCAATATTTGCTAATTCGCTAGGAGTCGCAAGCTGTGCAGGCTCATTAGCCAAATTTCTTGCAAAAGTCATGGCTGCAGCAATTTTTTCTGCTTTTCTAACAATGCCTTCATTTGCTTGTACATAGACTTCTTTTACCTTGTTATCTTTCTTTTCAGATTTGTATTTGTCAAAAGCATAATCTGCGATAAAAGCACCCATTGTGAATTGTTCTGAATAATCGAATTCAATTCCATCAAGTGAGAAAGAAACTTTTTTAGCTTCCATTTGCATACATTTTTTGATTGCTTTGTAGATAGCTTCTCTCATTTTGTTAGGATTAAATTCAGCTTTCTTACCTAAACCTAAAACAAGAACTTTTCTATAAACTTCTTTGCCGTAAGTTGGAAGAAGATATGTTTCTCCAAACTTACCCTTAAAATTATCTTGTTCCAAAGCGTATGTATTAGCCAAATCACTTGCAGTTTTTTCGCCTTCAAACATGCTTACAACAAGAATATCCGAGTCAATACTCTTTGCATCTTGAACAACTTTGATTTCCATAGTTCAAAACTCCTTTCTTATTTACACTAAATTTTCATTTACCCCTATTTTACGAAAGTTTAAAGAAAAATAAAATACGTTAATCAGATTATTAATAATTTTTAAAACAAAACGTTTGACATAAAAAAATGTTTGTTATAAGATTAATTCTGTTGACAGCCGGTGGAGCAAACGGGCGAACAAAACGGATAGGCAGAATAAAAAAGTCCAAAGTTCGCAGTAAATTCCGCTAAAATGGGCGTTTAGCTCAGTTGGTAGAGCGTCTCCCTTACAAGGAGAGGGTCAGAAGTTCGAGTCTTCTAACGCCCACCATTTTTTAAAAGAGGTCTAAAGACCTCTTTTTTTATGTCTTGATTAAAAATATAATTACCATAACTAAAACACTTGATTTTGGTTTTTATCAGCGCTACGCTTATAAAAAAAGAAAGAATTTTCTTTTAGGGAAGAGGATTTATGTCTAAGAATATTTTTATAACTGCGACTGGGACTGATATTGGTAAAACCTATGTATCAGCTCTTATTGTAAAAAAAATGCGTGAATC
This sequence comes from uncultured bacterium, assembly GCA_900549855.1. GTDB lineage: Bacteria > Cyanobacteriota > Vampirovibrionia > Gastranaerophilales > Gastranaerophilaceae > CAG-196. Next base: position 4,518 of record URPS01000011.1, read on the forward strand.
AGGATTTAATTGTGGATATTTTAAGCCCGTTTTAAGCGGAGTTGAAGAAAAAAACGGAAAACTAACAGCCAGCGATTGCAATTATGTAGTAAGTACCGCCAACATTCCTACAAGTGCAGACGAATGTGTATCTTATTGGTGGAAAGAAGCTGTATCTCCACATCTGGCAGCAAAAAGACAAAATCAAGAAATCAATATTGCTAAAATCAAAAAAGATTTTGAGAATGCTAAAAACAAATATGATTATCTTTTAGTAGAAGGAGCAGGCGGAATTACTTGTCCATTGCGTCTTGAAAACGGAGAAAAATATCTACTAAAAGATTTAATAAAAGAGCTTGATACAAGCATAATAATTGTTGCAGACGGTGGGTTAGGCACAATAAATTCCATATTGTTAACGGTAGCGTATGCGCACAATAACGGAATTAAGATAAAAGGCATTATTTTAAACAATTACGAGCCAAGTAACTTTATGCACCAAGACAACTTAAAACAAGTTGAATATTTAACCGGTGTAAAAGTTGTTGCGACTGTAGAAAAAGGACAAAAAGATATAAAACTTTTAGAAAATTTATTTGAGGTATAAATATGGATTGGCAAAAAGAAGATTTAAAATATATATGGCACCCTTGTTCACAAATGAAAGACTACGAAACACTTCCTCCAATTGTAATTGAACGTGGTAAAGGCATAAACATTTATGACACAAACGGCAAATGCTACAAAGATGTAATCAGTTCTTGGTGGTGCAATCTTCTTGGACACTGCAATCCTAGGATAAATGCTGCTGTCAAAAAACAAATTGATAAATTGGAACACGTAATTTTTGCAAATTTTTCTCACAAGCCTGCAATTACACTTTGTCAAGAATTAGCAAAAGTCGTTCCGGATGGACTTTGCAAGTTCAATTTTGCGGATAATGGTTCTGCTGCTATTGAAATGGCTTTAAAAATGAGCTTCCAGTACCATTATCAAACAGGAAATCCACAAAAGAAACGTTTCATGGCTTTATCTGACGCATACCATGGTGAAACTCTTGGAGCGCTTGCTGTCGGCGGTGTTGATTTATATTCTGAATTATACAAGCCGCTTTTACTTGATGTTTTAAGAATTGATGGTCCGGATTGTTACAGATGTCCTTACGGTAAGCAATGCGTAGGACATTGTACATATAACTCACAGGCTGGTGACACCTCATTCCAAGACGAGGCAACATGTCATTGCGAATGTTTTGAAAAAGCTGAACAAATGTTTGAAAAATATGCTGATGAAACAGCTGCAATAATAGTAGAGCCGCTTCTTCAAGGTTCTGCCGGTATGAAAGTTTATCCGCATCTATATTTGAAAAAATTAAGAGATTTATGCGACAAGTACAATGTTCACCTTATTGCGGATGAAATTGCAACCGGCTATGGCAGAACCGGCAAAATGTTTGCATTTAACCATGCCGGTGTAAGTCCGGATATCATGTGTCTTTCAAAAGGTTTAACCGGCGGTTATATGCCAATGGCAATTGCCGTTACTACACAAAAAATTTATGATGCATTTTATGACGATTATTTAAAAGGTAAAGCATTTATGCACTCTCATACTTATGCCGGTAATCCGCTCGCTTGCTCTGCTGCTATCGAAGTTTTGAAAATTCTTAAAGATGAACAAATTATTGAGAATGCAAATAGACGTGCGAAGTATTTTAATAAAATTATCAAAGAAAAATTTTTACCGCTCGAAAATGTTGGAGAAGTTCGTTCAATAGGATTAATTAATGCAATCGAACTTGTAAAAGATAGAAACACAAAAGAGCCTTTAGATTATACAAAAAGAACCGGATACCAAATTTATAAAAAAGCTTTGCAAAAAGGTGTCCTTTTAAGACCTTTAGGCGATGTAATTTATTTTAATCCGCCATTAATTATTACAGAAGATGATATGGATTTTGTTACAAATGTTGCGTTAGAGTGTACAAAAGAAGTTTTGCATGATACAATTTCCTCATAAAAAGGAGTGTGTATCTATGAAAGTTAGTTTAAAAACGATGATGCCAATGATTGCCGCAAGTTCTATAGTTGCAGCCTCTTGTACTTCTGTTAGCGATAATGCAAAAGAATATTTGAAAAAAAATAATAGAACTCAAGCAGAATATAATGATTTGGTTAAAGGGTTAGATTTATCTAATGAAAAATCTAATGTGGTTTTGCAATCCAGACTTGATTCCTTAGCATATCGGGATATTTTCAATTCTACACAAGCTTCAAAAGATTCTGCAAAAGTAGCAGATTTCAATATGATTGCAAGTAAATATAGGGCTGATTTTCCTAAAAATGAGATAAATATGGTTGATTCAGCTAAAAACAGCATTGAAAAGAAATTAACGGACTCAAAAATTACCATTAAAGATTTAGATGGGATTAAATCAAAAGTAAAACAAAACTTAGGAAGAGATGTACATTCTGTTATAACAATGCAACATTTAGCAGATGATTGGGCATATAGAAAATTCTTCAACAAAATCGGCATATACAAAGACAGCATACCTCAAAAATGTGATGAAATTTCAAAAGCAATAGGCGAATATAATTAAGATAATTTAGTTGAAATGAACAGTATAAAAGTGCAAAATCGCATATTACCAAAAGCAAAATTGCCATTTAATTTAGTTAAAGGCAGTGTAAAAGAGCGTGAACTTGCGGCAGGAAGTTGTTGGAACAAATTTGTGGATGAATTTGTGAAAATCAAAAAACCTGATATAAATGATTACCGCAAATGTATAAATAAAGCTCTTGAACCAAATAAAGTCAGCTATAAAGTGTCACCGGAAGCGAATCCTGATTTTTATGGTAGTGCCGGCATGGATGTTAAGATAGAACAGCGTTCAATGAACAAGTTCTTTATTAATTACACAAATCACAAGATAGGTTTGCCGATTGATGAAGATGGTAAAATTTTGGTAAAATCGACAGCGGTGCACGAAGCTCGTCATCTGTTTGACAATTTATACCAGCCTAAAACAACACTATTACGCACGCAACATATAAATGACACTCCCGAATTTGACGCATATACATGTAATTTGTGGGATATTGTTGTCGGAACAGTCAGAGATAAATTCAACGAAAAAGAATTCCAAACAGAAGTTGATGAAATATTATCAGAGCTTCCGCGTGATATAGCAATAGAAACGCTTCAAGATTGCAGATATGCTATACAAAGTGAAAGACGCGCATATTACAGCGAAATCTTATATTTGATAAAAGAAAATCCTATTGGAAATGTAAATCGCTTAAAGAATGCGTATCTGAATTTCAAAAACTGTAATTTTAATGAAAGAGAAAGCTATATAACAGAAAAATTAAAAAATCTCATTGCAGAAGAACGAAATAATATAAAAACAAACGCAAATAAAAAACCGGAAAAATAAATTCCGGTTTTTATTTATTATTCTATAATTTCTGCACCATTTGGTTCAACTTTTAAGGTTCTTATATCGGCTTTAATACTTTGACCTTCCCAAATATCTTTCACAGTAGATTTAATCTTATCTAAATCATACTTATGTGAAATTACTAACATAGATGGTCCAGCGCCTGATAATACGCAGCCAAGGACACCATCTTCGTGTTTAAATGCTTCCATGATTTCTTTCATTCCCGGAACTAATTTTTCTCTGTATGGTTGGTGTAATTTGTCATGAAGTGCTATCTGCATTAATTTTTCATCTTTATTATTCACTGCTTCAATAAGCATTGCAAGGTGTTTAGCATTATAAACAGCATCCTTCATCGGAATTTGTTCCGGCAAAACTGAACGAGCAATATTAGTAGAAAGCTCAAAATCCGGTATACAAACCGTAATATCCCACTCCTGCGGCCAGTTAAGTTTTCTATATACAATAGTACCATCGTCTTCCTGAGAAGCCATTACAAAACCGCCTAAAATTGCAGGTGCAACATTATCCGGATGACCTTCAACTTCTGTTGCAATAGAAAGCAAAGCTGTTTCATCAGCTGGAGATCCCAAAAGTTTATTTGCAGCAATCAAACCACCAACAACAACCGCAGCTGAACTGCCTAAACCTCTTGTAATTGGGATTTGCGATTGGATATTAATTTTCAACTCAGAAGGCTCTTGACCAATTGAATTGTAAAGCATTTCCACAGCTTTATAAACAATATTATTTTCGTCACGAGGAATATTATCAAAAATCATTTCATCTATAACTTCCTCTTCTGACATTAAATTAATTTCAATGCCAGTCCCCGGCAAAACAGTTTCTTCTATAGTAATAGTATTATAAATAGGAAGGGCTAAGCCTAAACAATCAAACCCTGGACCTATATTGGCTGAAGTTGCCGGTACTTTTACACTTACTTTCATTCTTAATTTTTTCTCCTAAAATTATAACGAGATTATACAATAAAGACAAAAAAAAAGAAAATCCGCATAATCTAAATAAAAAACCAAGGTATGATAGTCATACCTTGATTTCTTATAAATCTTAATCAGCCAATTATTTGATATCCTTAACTGACAATGCGATTCTATGTTCTTTTGGAGTGAATTTCTTGATTAATACATCAACTTCAGAACCAACTTTGAACATGTTGAATGGATTTACGTTTTCGTCAGACATTTCTGAAACAGGTAATAAAGCTTCAACACCAGGGAAGATGTTAATAAAAGCACCAAATGTAGTCACTTTGTTTACTGTACCTTTAACTACTTGACCTTCTTCAAATTGTCCTTCGATTTGTTGCCAAGGATTTTCACCCATTCTCTTAAGAGATAAAGAAATTCTCTTTAATTCGTTATCAATCTTGATGATTTTAACTTCAATTGTATCGCCAAGAGTTAAAACATCTGATGGGTGCTTAATTCTTTGCCAAGAAATTTCAGAAATTGGTAATAAACCGTCGATACCGTTGATGTCAACGAATGCACCGAAATCAGTGATTCTTACAACGTTACCTTTAACAACTTGATCTTCTTCTAAAGAAGAAAGAACGTTATCAACTACTTGATCTCTTTGTTCAGCAACAGCTTGTCTTTGAGATAAAATAAGTTTGTTTTTCTTAGGATCTGCTTCAAGAACCTTAACTTCGATTTTTTGGTCGATTAAACCTTCGAATGGAGTACCGGTTCTCAATTGAGAAGATGGGATGAAGCCCTTAAGGTCAGCAACGTCAACCAAAACACCACCCTTAACAGTTGAAACAACTTTCGCAAGGATTGTATCACCTTGGATTTTAGCATCGTTCAATTGAGCCCAAGCTTGAGCGAATGCGATTCTCTTCAATGATAATTGCATAGGTTCATCGTTGTTTTCTTCTTTTAATACATAGAATTCTCTTACGTCGCCGATTTCTAAAGCGTCAACGTCGCTAGAAAGTTCTCTGTTTGATAAGAATGCTTCCATTTTAGCACCCTTAACGCTAACTAAATAACCTTCTGATTCTTTTTTAATTACTGTACCTTCTACGATATCAGCTACGTTGTTAGATTTAGCAAAGCTTTCTTCTAACAACATTTCAAATTCGTCTTTTACTTGTGTCATTTTTTATTTTTCCTTTCTGTTTTTGTTTAGTGAATAGTGAGTAGTGAGTAGAAGTTTTTGCAATTCACTATTCACTATTCACTGTTCACTAATTTTCTCAATTACTTTATCAATAATCTTTTGTGGAGTAGATGCTCCGGCTGTTATTCCGATTGATTTTACTCCATTCAAAATTTCTTTGTCTAATTCAGTATCATTTTCGATATGAATTGTTTTTGTATAATCTTTTAAAATTTCTGCTAAGTGTGTAGTATTAGCACTTTTTTTAGATCCTACAACTATCATAACATCGGTTTCTTTTGCAAGCTCTTTGGCTTCCTTCTGGCGCATTGCTGTAGATTGACAAATTGTGTTATAAATTAAAACTTCCTTGGCAATTGTGTTCAAATAATTAACTACAAGATTTAAAGAAGATACCATTTGTGTAGTCTGTACAACAACTCCGACTTTTCTGTGCGATTTTATTTGAGCAGAGTAAGGTTCTAGTTCTTCTATCGAAGTTGCGACAACAACTTTATTTGAGTATAAGTCAGCATTGGCTTTAATTGCTATTACTTCCGGATGGTTTGGTTTACCTACAATTACAACAAAATAATCATTTTTAGCAAGTTCAATTGCTCTTTGTTGAACTTTTTTAACATCCGGACAAGTTAAATCCACAAGTTCAAAACCGGCATTTCTTATTTGTTCAAGAACTTCCGGAGCTGCGCCATGGCTTCTTATGATACAAATACCGTCACCAGATTTTGGAACTTCGTAAATGGTTTTTATGCCCATTTTATCGAGCTCATTGATAACGTCTGTATTATGTATAAGTTCACCTAAAATATAAATATTTTTATCAGGATTTTCTTCTTTGAGCTTTACAGCTGTTTCAACAGCACGTTTTACTCCATAACAAAATCCTGCAAATTTGGCTAGCTTAATGTCGGGATTATTCAAAAATTTTAATTCACTTTCTAAAAGAACTAGAGGTTTCCCTCAGTAATATTATTAGAATATAAAAATACTCAAAAGTAAAGTAGGTTACACATGGATTACATCTGTTACAGCACAATTTCTTTTATATAAACAGCATTCTCTTTCAGGATAGGTAATTCTACAATAAATTTGTTATCATTTTCATCTCCTTCAAGGCGAATAGAACCTTCGTGTGCCTCTACAACTTTTCTACAGAAATATAACCCAAGCCCCATGTTCATGTTGCTTTGTAAAGAATTTCCACAAACATATTTATCAAAAATATGTTTCGCCAAATCTTCTGTAATTGTATCGCTCTTATTTTCAAATGACATAATCAATTTATCATCCGAAATTACCAAACTTACCTTTATTGTAGTGCCGGAAAACGCATAATTAAGTCCGTTGTTCAACAAATTACCAATCACACGTCGAATTTGAACTTCATCTCCAAAGAAGTTTGCATCATTGTCTTTAAGATTCGTATTGAATTCAATTTTAATATTTTTAGATAATCCTAAATCTGTAACTTCTTTTATACTTTTTTGCAATAATTTCTTTATATCAAAATATTTCTTTTCAAGATAAATTACACCGTTATTTTCTTTACATGTTTTCAAAAGCGAATACAACATCGTGCGCATATATTTTGATGATTCAATAATCATTTCAAGCATTTCTTTTTGTGTATCGGTAAGACTTCCGAAAACACCTTGATAAAATAATTCTAGTGAACTTATTTGAGCTTGGAGCGGATTTTTTAAGTCATGAGAAAGCGTTGCCAAAAATAAACTCTTTTGGTTTTCTGCAATTTTTTCATCATTAATATTTTTAGCAATGGTAACAATACCGTCCGCCTCATTTTTTTCATCAAGAATAGGCGCCTTTGTAACACGATACCAATGCTGTTTACCATTCAAACCACAAGCACTTTTTTCTTTTACCAAAAGTTGTTTATTCTCTAAAACAAACATATCTTCATTTCTTGTTTCTTCTGCTGTTTGCACCATGTCAATATGAACATCCGGTGTAAATTTATCAATACCTTGCTCCACAAATGTTCTTGAGGCATCCGCCGCAACCGTCAATTGCAAATTTTTGTCTTTCATATAAGCAAGAATAGGAAGATTTTCAAGCAATGTTTGCATTTGACGGTTTTTATCAACGATTATATTTCTTAATTTTTCTTCTTTAGTAACATCTGTTGAAACAGACAATATCCCTTTCACAATACCATTTTGAATAATTGGTGTTGTAGTTTGCTTTATTATTCTGTTCTCCACATCGTTTTTAACGGAAAGCATACAAGTCTGCGTTTGAAGGGTTTCAAGCACCTTCTTTACATGCTCTGCCATAGCCTCTGCGTTTTCTTTTGACAAAACCTCAAAAACACTTTTCCCGATTGCATTAAAACTTGTATCTTTTCTTATTAATTTTAATAAAGCTTTATTATACGCTAAGTACTTTAAGTTCAAATCTTTTACAGTAACAATATCTTCACAATATTCTAAAACTGCGTCTAATAAATATTCTTTACCTGTAATTCCAATCATATATAACAACCGACTCAAATAACCATTTTCATTTCAAATTACTACTATATTTAGTATCTGTCAATTAACCGTACGGCTAATTTTACAATACATGTTCAAAAATCACGCTCGGGTCTTGCGGAGTTTCTTTGTTACCCCAGCTTTTTGCTTTAGCAGAAGTTGTGATGTAAAGTTTTTTCTGTGCTCGTGTTATTGCAACGTAGAGTAATCGCAAGCTTTCTTCCGAATTGAATTCTCTTAATTCCAATTCAGATTTGTGTTTATATTTAGAATTAAACGCTCTAACTTCTTCCATAAATAATGTCGAAGCTTTTGTTTTGGCTTTTTCTACATCAATAGATAAATTTTTTTCTGCCATCTCAGGCAAAAATACATATTCAAACTCATCGCCTTTTGATTTATGTAAAGTCATAATCTGAACTTTTCCCTTAGCAGCATCTTTATCTTCTTCTTCAGAGAAGAACTTAAATCCGCTCAATGAAGGTTTTTTGGATAACTCCTCTAATCTTTGGAGTGTTAAATCAAAATTATTGTTTGAATTTAATCTTCTTACAAGGGTTGCAATTAAATATACGTTAGATTTTTCAATATCACTTGTATAATAATATAATCCGATTCTGATAACCAATTCTTCCAAAGGCAAAGTTGAAGAATTTAGCCAATACTGCATGTCCCATAAAAATTGTGCTAAATCATTCTGTTCAATATCATCGCTACTTTTTTGTATAAACGGAATTTCAGAATTTCTGATTTCAAGTTGCAATCTTTGTTTGTAAAAACCTAAATCAGAAAGTGTTTCATAAGTTGAAACGACAACTTCATTATCAAAAGGTTTCTGAATAAATTTTAGAATAGAAAAAATTGCGTTAAACACACCTTTTTGTCCTAAAGAATCACTTCTCGTCATTGTTTTCAAACCGGCATCATTTATGAATGCTGTCCAATTTGCAACTTGAAAATTGTTTCTTAAAAGAATACCAACTGTTGCATTTTTATTGCGAGTTAAAATATTTTTAATTTCTTTAAGTATGAAATTTCTTTCAGCAAAAGCATTTTCAAATACACGAGAAAAAATCGCATTTGGAGAATCCGGATTTTTTCCTTTTACTCCTTGCATATAACTTGTGAAAAATGCTTTTGGAAGAATTTCGTTACCATAATTAACAAGATTATTAGCTAAAGTCATAACATCCTGCGTACATCTTTGAGAATGGTTCATTTCGACTGTTGTGTCAGCATTTTGGATAAATTTTCTGAACCCTTCAACATCTGCGTTAGAAAATGTTGTTGTAATTGCTTGATTTATATCGCCACAACGAATTAGGTTTTTATGTTTACCGCTCAACAAGCCGATTAATCTTTGCTGAACTCCTGATGAATCTTGTGCTTCGTCTTCTATAATATATTCACAAATATTTTGGTAATATTCTAAAACATCAGGATTTTTTTCCAAAAGTTTAACAGACATAATTAAAATATCATCATAATCAATAAGATTATTTTCTTTTAATTGTGCTTGATATTGTTTATAAAAAGTTTTAAATTTTTCTATTTTTTTATCACTGGATGGTGTGTCAATATTGCCTTCTTGTAATTTTAAAACAGAAATTGCTCTGTCAAATTCATCAACCTCTGTTTTGGTTAATTTTCCTGCAATGCTTTTAATTATTCTAATTCTTTGTGTATCATCACAAATATCAAAATCTGCAGAAAGATTTAATCTTTCAAAATTAGAATTCTCTTTAATTATTTTTAAAGCCAAACCGTGAATTGTGCTGATATTAGGTAACAATACAGAATTAGGGCACATGTTTTTAATTCTTTCTCTAAAGTTTCTAGCGGCAGAATCCATGTAAGTTAGAACAAAAATATTAGTCGGAACAACCCCTCTTTCGATAAGTTTTATAATCAAAGCTAAAAGAATTGTTGTTTTACCTGCTCCTGGAACCGCAGAGATTGCCATTGAACCTTTTTTGTAATCCAAAACCGGTTTTTGATCCTCTCTCGGAACAATTTTGAAAGCAGGTTTGCTTGAAAGTTCTTCATCATCGTTACCGCCAGCAAGATAATCTTCAATTCCGCCAAGATTTTCAACACCGGATGGGTCAAACAAACTTGAGCAAGCCCAAACATGTTTTTGAGCAAGCAGAAGAAGTTTTCTCAAAATCCTTGCAGTCTTTTGCTTCGCAAGAAAAATATCATCTTCAACAGTATATTCATCCTTTGTCCAATCAGCCTGAAATACCCACGCATTGTATAAAGGTCCTGTATCTGTTTTTACCCAGTCTGAATGAGAAACATCCAACCAGAATTGATATTTAGTTGAAATTTTATTATCAATAATTTTTTGTGGCGTTGCGACAACCAAATTATTCTCATCAATTTCTAATGTAGAACTCGGATTTTCTGCAATAATAGAATTTTCAATTTGAACAATAATGTCTTTAGCTCGTTCTTTAACAACGTCAGCGCCTAAAACACTTTCAAAATCTCTTAGTTGTTTAATAAAGAAATTAAATTTATTAATTTCTGTTTCGTAAGCAAAATCTACAAGTTTATAAAACAAATCAAAAACTTTAACAGAAAGTTTTGTATTTTTTTCTTTTATTTCTTTAAAAACATTCAAAAACTTTTGATATTTTTCATCATAATTTTCAATATTTATTTCCGGTAAAATTCGGTTATTATTGTATCCTTCAAAAATCTCTTTGCAATATTTTAATGGGATTCCTAGATAATCAGATAATATTACCCTCAAATCATTCTCTGTAATCTCGATATCTAATATTAATTTAAGAATATTTAAACTTGCTTTTACGAGCGGATTGTCGATAAGTTTTTCACTTCCGGATAAGAATAAAAGATTACAAACCGATTTCAAATTTTCTTCAAGTGTGAATTTAAGCATGTTATCTTGCAACGGTGTAATTATTGCAATATCTTTTGGTTTAACATTTTTTTTGAATAAGTTTTGTATCTTTTCAATCGTGTAATCCAATATTTCTGCGCGTTTAGACAGAGAGGTTAATGTAAAATTTTCCAATCTTTCATGCTTATTTTCTAATATATTAGAAAAAATAATTTCACCTTGAGTGAAAGTATTGTCAACCAGCTTACTAGCCTCGGTCATTCCCTCTCCTTTTAGGAGAGGGCTAGGGTGAGGTAATAAAATATTATCATCACAAACAACTTCCTCTCCGAATAAGTGTACTAATTTACACTCAATAGACGTATCCGCACTCAAATACCCGCACCTACTTGAACCTAAAGAATCAAAACACACAAGCCAATCTTTTAATTGTGGTTTCAAATGAGCAATAAAATCAAAACAAACCGGTGTCATTTCATCCGCATCATCAACAAGAAGATATTTAATGTTTTTAAAATAATCTGTATGTTGATAAACATGATTAAAAATAAGAGTTTGTCTTAAATAGTCTAGACTTCTGGTTTTTAGAGTCAAAGATAAAAGTCTTTTTATAATTAATTCTGCATCATCCGCAAAAGATTCTTTTAAAATTTTAGAACGTTCTTTTACATCTTCGTTTGTTAAATGATTTTGTACAATAAGTGAATATCTTCTGAAAATTTGGTGAAGAAGTGATTTTTTTGAATTATATCCTTTTACTTCAACATGCTTTAAAATATCCTTAAGCAAAAATTGTGAAACTTCCAGCCCAACAAGGTTTGGGAGGATAAAATGTTTATCAGAAGGAATAGAGTTTTCAATAAAACACCAATTGTCAACAAGTGTATTATATACAATTGAAAAGAAAGAATGTATGTTTAATTTTTCTGTTGCATCAAAATTTATTTTATTAAAAATCAAATCCGAAATTTGTTTTTTTACAGTTGAATTTTGAACAAGAACCAGTATTTCTGATGGTTTTACACCTTCAGAAATAAGATTAATATATTTATCGACTAAAATATTAGTGCGAAAATCGACTTTAATAAAATTTAATAACATACTCCTTATGGACTATTTTACCATAAACAGTATTCAAACCTATTGCAAAATAAGAAAATTTTTAATACAATAGTTGGGTAAGTTTTTTACAGTAACACTATTTAAGAAGGAGATTAAAATGGCAAAAGTTAAAGAAGAAAGAAAAGGTATCCAAGAACAAATTATTGAATCTGCTGGTCAAATTTACAACTACCTTTCTAACAAAGGTGAAGTATCTATCAATAAAATGAAAAAAGACCTTAGCTTAAATGAAAACTTTGCTGAAATGGGTTTAGGCTGGTTATCAAGAGAAGATAAACTAGAATACACTCAAAAAGCTAAATCAGTAACTGTTAAATTAAGATAGTTCGATTTAACTGAATAAGTTTAAAAAGAGGATAGCGAAAGTTATCCTCTTTTTTTATAATACATATATTGAAACTATCTTACAACGATGTTAGATATTCACTTACTGCATCTGGAACAAAAGCACTAATATCGCCTTTATTTACTAAAATTTCTCTAACCGCAGAAGATGAAATAAAGTTATACTCGGGCTTTGTAATAAGAAAAACTGTTTTAATATCCTTATACAATGCACTGTTTGTTTGTGATAATTGCATTTCGTATTCAAAATCAAAAGATGTTCTTAAACCTCTTAACAAAACTGCGGCATTACGTTTTTTTGCGTATTCTACTGTTAGTCCCTGAAAAGAATCAACTTCTACATTTGGAATATCTTTTACGCTTTCTTCAATTAATTTTGTTCTAACATCAATCGGCAAAAAACCTTTTTTATTAATATTATAAGACACAGCAATAATAACTTTGTCAAAAATTGCAGCACCGCTTTTTAATATATCTATATGTCCGTTTGTAATCGGGTCAAAACTCCCCGGATAAATTGCTATTGTCATAATTTCACCTATTTTTTCTGATTATATCATGAGGAATTTATTTGTGCTAAAATTATACCAGAATTATTAATTCAGAGGGAGATTATATGTCAATTATCATAATGATTTTATTGTTAAGTTTACTTATTCTTGTGCACGAAGCCGGTCACTTTTTGGCGGCAAGAGCTTTTGGCATAAAAGTTGATAAATTTGGTTTTGGGCTTCCTATTGGACCAACTTTATTTAAAAAACAAGTTGGAGATGTAGAAGTTTTGGTTCACGCATTTTTATTAGGCGGTTATGTTTCATTCCCTGATGATGACAAAGATTGCGGACTACCTAAAGACTCTCCGGAAAGATTTATGAACAAACCTGCATGGCAAAGGGCAATTGTTGTTTCAGCAGGTGTAATTGCAAACGTAATTTGTGCAATTGCGCTTGTAATTGTAGTTGCAATAATTTCTCATAAACTCCCTTCCGGTAATTATGAGATTTACGCAGGCGAAATTATTGCACCTAAAGGAGCCAGTATATTAACTTCCGGTTTAGAAAAAGGAGATAGAATTCTTAAAGCTAACGGATGTGATATAAATAATGCATATTCTCTTATAACCATAGTAAAAAATAGCGCTAAAAATAACGGAGTTATTTCTATTCAAACAATAGATGAAAATTTTAGCAAATTAAAAGATTTGAACCCAGGACTATCAAGAGATGAAATCATGCCGGAAGGTATCGCTATAAGATTGCCTCAAGAACTTTCTAAAGATGTAATTACAATGGATAAATACGCACTAAAAGGTGCTAAGTATTTTAAGCGTGAAAATAGTATTACATTAGATGAAAATATAAAAGCTTTAGAAAAAGATTTGAGCGGTAAAACGGTTTACACTTCTGACGGCAAATATACAATGTATGATGTTGCAAAAGCTTTGTCCAACGGTGTTCACCCGATTAACCTAACAGTTGCAAGAAACGGTAAAATTATTGAATTAAATCCAATTTATCCCGATGAAAAAGGAATTATTGGAATTGGATTAGGCGCTAAACAAACTATGATTGATACAACCACTCCAACCTCAATCGTAAAAGAAAGCTGTACATATCTTTGGGACAACACATATATGATGATGTATTCTCTCGGACAATTATTCACTGGAAATATTCCTCTAAAAGATATGCACGGTGTTGTTGCTATCACAAAAATCGGTGGTGATATGATTGACAGAAGCGGAAAATCATCCGGAATATTATTAGCAGCTTTAATTTCTATGAACCTCGCTATTTTGAACATTTTACCAATTCCTGCACTTGATGGCGGACATTTGATGTTCTTGATTATAGAAAAAATTATTGGAAAACCACTTAATGAAAAAGTTATAGAAACGATTTCAACAGTATTTTTCTCATTGTTGATAATACTAATGATATTTGTAGTTTTTAATGATATAACATTGCTAATCAAGAAGTAAGGAGTAATTTATGAAAATATTATTTGCTGCTGCTGAAGTTTCACCATTTTCAAAAGCCGGAGGACTTTCTGATGTTGTAGGAAGTTTGCCAAAAGCATTGGAAAAAGATGCCGAAATTGCAATTTTTACACCACTGCACGGATGTATTGATAGAGAAAAATGGGAAATAAAAGAGTTAGAAAACTCTGAAATGTGGATAACTTTTGGTACTTCTCCTCAAAAATTCAAACTCCACATGACCAAACTTCCGGACACAAATATAAATGTTTTCTTTGTTCAAAATGACTGGTATTTTTCTTGCTTTAAAGAAGTTTACCCTCGTTGGCTTGACCCCAGATACGAACACGAAAGATATATCGCTTTTTCTCTTGCAACCTTAGAATATGCAAAGCAATTGAATTTTAGAGCTGATATTATTCATTCTAACGACTGGCATACTGCAATGATTCCTTTGTATATAAAAGCAAATTACAAATTTGATGAATTTTGGTCAAAAACTAAAAATGTTTTTGAAATTCATAACCTAGCTTACCAAGGTGTTTGGTTTGAAGATATCCTTGATTTTGCGAATATGAGAAAAGATATAGTATTCAACGAATGGGGCTGCGAACATTATGGACGTGTAAATTGGATGAAAGGCGCAATTAATTATTCAGACAAAGTTGTTGCAGTTTCTCCTAACTATGCAAAAGAAATACTTACGCAAGAATACGGCGAAGGTATGGACTACACTCTTAGGGGGCATACTGATAAACTTCTTGGAATTGTTAATGGCATAGATTATACCGTTTTTAATCCAAAAACTGATAAAACTTTAGTTAAAAATTATGATAAGAATTCTTTAGAAAACAAAGAAGAGTGCAAAAAGAAAATATTAGAAACATTCGGATTAAAATATAATCCGAATAGACCTTTGATTGCTTTAATATCAAGACTTGTAGACCAAAAAGGGTTAGATTTAATCAGACAAGTAGAAAATGATTTAAAGAATTTGGAAGCTGATTTTATTTTCTTGGGTTCAGGTGATAAGTCTTACGAAAATCTATTTATTTGGCTGTCTAATAACACACCAAATATCAGAACGTATGTAGGTTATAGAGGAGATTTGGCTAACCAAATTTATGCCGGAAGTGACTTTTTCTTAATGCCATCTAAATTTGAACCTTGCGGTTTATCACAATTAATCGCTATGCGTTTTGGTTCTCTGCCTATTGTTAGAGCCACAGGCGGTTTGGAAGATACAGTAACAGGTTATCCGCTTGATAATTCAAACGGCTTTAAATTCTGGGGTTATGATGGTCAAGCAATGAAAGATGCAATTTTAACCGCAATGTATGTTTACAAAGATAAATACACATTCAATGCAATGCGAAATTCTGCAATGTCGGCAGATTTTAGTTGGAAAGAAAGTGCTAAAAAATATTTAGATATGTACAAATCTTTGGTTTAATATTGAAAAACAGAAAAAATATAGTATAATAAAAACATAGAGTGGTAGTTGTCCAAGCTACCGACAACTCTTATCGAAAGCTAAGCGGTTCTAATTTTGATGATTAGAGCCGTTTTTTATTATGAAAATTATCAAAAAGATTAAAAATAAACTTAAATTGAATTTATCCATAATAGCCTCCTTTCTTCGGAACTAACGACCGAAAGCTAAATTTATTGTATCGTCGTTCTTCGAAAAAAGAGCCGTCTTTTACTCTATGTTACACATTAAATGTGCAGTATCATTATATAATAAATTCTGGAAACACAAAATATCCATTTACAACCGACTTTTTAGGTTTATAATGAACTTAAGAGAAGGAGTCTTTAAATGAAAAAGAATTTAATTTTTTTAGGACCACCAGCTTGTGGCAAAGGTACTCAAACTAATAGATTAGCAGAATACTTAGGTTTTCCACATGTTGATACCGGTTCTTTATTGAGAGCAGAAATTGCTAATGATTCAGAAGAAGGTAAAGTTGCAAAGTCTTTTATAGATAAAGGTCAACTTGTACCTGCTGAACTAGTTGGCAAAATTATTGCTAAGAAATTAGCTGGTGAAGATTGTAAGAACGGTTATGTTCTTGATGGCTATCCAAGAAGCTTAGAGCAAGCAGAAATGCTAGAAAAAATTAATGCTGATGTTGATGCCGGCAAAGAAACATCTTTCAAAGCTATTTACTTTGACATTGATACTCAAATTCTTATTGAAAGAATTATTTATCGTCAATCTTGTCCAAAATGCGGTGAAATTTTTAACAAAAAATTTAAACCGGCAAAAGTTGATGGCAAATGCGATAAATGCGGTGCGGATTTAAAAACGAGAGCAGATGATAATGAAGAAACTGCTAAAGCTCGTTTTGATACTTATTTTAGAGAAACAGCTCCGCTTGTAAAATTCTATGAAGACAAAGGTGTTCTTTATAAAATTGATGCAAATGGTTCTATTGACGAAGTTTGGGAAAGACTTCTTAAAGTAATCGAAGCGTAAGTTAAATAATTAAAAAACGTAGGGTGGGGAAAACGAAAGTGTCTCCACCTTTTTATATTGTAATAATCAAGAAACGAGGCGCAGCCAATGGCTGCGCCTCGTTTCTAACCTACAAATTCAAAAAACTAACCTTCTAATTCTTCTTTTTGCTTGTTAAGCATATCTTGAATTTTACCCATAATTTCTTCGCTCTTTTCTTGAACATCAGAAACTATATTATCGGCTCTTCTTTGAATATCTTTCACTGTTTCATCAGTTTTTCTTGCAACATCAGAAGCCATTTCACCAATCATTTCTCTTGTTTCTGCACCTGATTTTGGAGCAAGAAGAATACCTGCAACTGCACCAATTGCAGCGCCTACTGCAAAACCTGTTAAAAATTTTGATAATGACATATTATTTTCTCCTTCTATAGTAGTTTAACTTCTTTTGAAAAATTTTCTATTAACCAAACGCATTACTTCTTTTTGGCAAAGAATTTAAAAGCAGAACAAAGTCCGCCCATAAAACCTTTAGCCACCCCACCTGTAACGGCAGAAACTTTTGTCAAAATTCTGAGAGGTGAATTTTTTATCATCTCTTTTACCTTGTTAACGCTCTCATCTGCTTTAATAATAATTCCGCTAACAATTTCTACGGATTTATTAATATTTTTCAAAGTCGGAACAAGTTCAGTTTTAACAATAGTAGCTGTTTCGTCAACATTTTTTGCAAGCTTAGATAAATCAAACAAAACTTTGATAAGCATTGCACCAACAAGAATTACTATAACTCCGGTTGAATAAGCCAAGAATGTTAAACTTTGATATAATTGTGCTGTTTCCATTTATTTTCCTTTATTTAAAACTTAAAAATCGTAATCAGAAAGCTCTTCAAGCTCTTTTGCTTTTCTCATTTTTTTAGATTTTAGCATATTTGAGAACTTTTTATATTGTCTTTCTAACTTATATCTCAACAAATCAATTGATTCCATAGCTTGTTTTTTAGCTTCATTAACAGCCGGTGAATGTTTTTCAGCTAAATCACAAACTGTTTCTTTAACTTTTTCTCGCATTTCAGAGCCTGGACGTGGTGCAAACAAAACACCTGCAACGATTCCGCCTACAACACCGGCAAGAAGCCCCATTCCAAAGCCAAATGATGATTTATCTTTATTACTCATTTTGTACCTCTTTCTTATCTAATATTTTGTTCATCCTATTATATCACATTTTGAAGGAGTGATAAACCCTTCATGGATAATTTGAATATTTTTGATTTCTTGATTTTTTTCGCAATCTTAAAATTTAAACTCCAAAATAAAATCATGGAAATCAATGTTTCTATTCTGGAACGTATGATATTGTTCCTGATTGTTATTAATTTCTCAACAAAAGCAGGAGCAAGTTCTGTCATTTGTCCAGAAATTTCTCTTGCTAAAACCATGATATCTTTAATTTTTGGTTTTGCTTCTGTTAAAAAATTATTCCAGTATTTAATCTCTTTATCCATTTTTATCAAGTGAAAAATTATTGTAAACGCAATTATTACTTGTGAGACAAAAACGATAGCTGTAAATAAAGTAAATATCATATTTTTCCATTCATATTTGTACTATTATTAGATTATATTTTATAATAGTATAAAAAGAAATACACTTGGAGGATTATTTTGGAAAAGCTTAGATTTTATTTATCTCTTGCTGTCGCAAAATCAGCATATACAACACTTAAAGTCACAAAATTATCTTCCGGCACATCTATTATCGGACGAATAGTCCTAAAACTTTGTCCAAACTTCTTGCAAGATTGCAACAAATATATTTCTACAAAAATAAATGTCACAGGAACAAACGGGAAAACAACTACATCCGGTTTAATCTCACACTTAATCACCCACTCCGGTGCAAGCGTTATCAATAATGCTATGGGAGCTAACATGCTTACCGGAGTTGTGAATGCACTTTCTGTTTCTTTAAATCCATTTATTAAAACAGATTATTCAGTAATAGAATCTGACGAAGCTTATTTAGCAAAGATTTATGACAAGTTCGAAGCTGATTATCTTGTAGTAACAAACCTTTTCCGTGACCAACTTGATAGATACGGTGAACTCGCTACAACGAAAAAATTAATCCAAGAAGGTATAGACAAAAAAACAAATCTTACACTTTTATTAAACGCTGATGACCCGCTGGTAGCTTCTTTTGAAGGACAAAACAAGATTTATTACGGAGTCGAAAATGTCTATTACGCAAACGAAAGTTTGAAAGCAAATTCATCAACAGAAGAAGCTTTTAACTGTCCTTGCGGTAAACCTTTAAAATACGAGAAAAAATTCTACGCTCAACAGGGGCATTATTACTGCGATTGCGGTTATAAAAGACCTGAACCTAAATATAAGGCAGATATTACTTTGCACAAAGATTTTTCGATTATTAAAATTAACGGACAAAATTACGAAGTTCCGCTGGTAGGTCTATTTAATGCTTATAACGCTTTAGCTGCGATTTCTTTATGCTTAGAATTAGGTATAAAAAATATAGAAAGTTCACTTAAAACATTTAAAGTTGCGTTCGGAAGAAGTGAAGTTAAATATTTAAACGGCAAAAGAACATTAATTCAACTAATCAAAAATCCGATTGGAGCAAATGAAGTTTTAAAAACAGTGGATAAAAATTCTAATTTGCTAATTATTATTAATGATAATTATGCAGATGGTCGTGATGTTTCTTGGCTTTGGGATGCAGAATTTGAAACACTCAAAAATATTCAAAAAGAAATTGTTGTATCCGGTATCAGGGCTAATGATATGGCACTAAGACTTAAATACGCAGGTGTTCCAACAGATAAAATTAAAATTATTCCGGAAATCAATAAAGCTGTTGAATACGTAGGACAGACCGCTCAAAATGAAATTACAATCATGCCAACATATACGGCATTGTTGTATGTGAATAAGTTGAAAAGCTTGAAGAAGTAGAAAATTTAACAAAATTACTTACAAGTTTCCCTACGGGCAAGCCCCCACCCTTTACACCACACTTCCAAGCTTGTAGTAGAAATTCTAAATTTGTAAGTGAAGCATAAAACTCCCCCTATAAAGGGAGGGGATGCGCCATACTTGTTTTGGGATTACTAGATAGTACTTTTTTATATTTAAAACAACTTTCAACGCCTCTTTTGTTAAGAAATGTTAAGCCTGCATTTCAAAAAAAGCAATTTTTAAGCGTAAAAAAACTTCATGAATATATAGGGAACAAATAAGTTAAAAGTAAGATTTTTTAAAAATAGGGTTAATAGGAAAGGCAGGTATTTTATGGGAATGAGCTATGGAATTCAAGGCATAGGCGCAAATTACGCAAGTGATCCGTATTTTATGCAAACACTTAATTCGCCAAATTATTATGCAATGATACAAGCACAAAATGTTGCACAACAGCAAGCTGCTCAAACAACTCAGGCTGCTCAAGCTACAACAACACCTGCTGTAACTACAGACCCTTCTTTTAAAGGTGCAGAACAAACAGCTGAAAGCGGAAGCGGGCTTGGTACTGGTTTACTTGTAGGTGGCACAATTGTTGCGGGCGCAGCAGCTTGTATAGCAGCTTACAAAAAACGTGACGGCGGAAGTTTGTTAAATGGTTTTAAAAATCTTGGCAAAAGTCTTTTTGGAAGCAAAGAAGCAACTGCAGCCGGAGAAAAAGCAAAATCGTTTGTTAGCAATTTAATTAAAGATGGCGGCAAGAATGTAAAAGAATACACCATTCAGAAAAATGGTATGTCATTCTTTATGAAAGACGGAAAGCCTGTTAAGATTATTACACAAGACAAAAAAGTAATTGATAAGGCAAAAGATGTTGCAAAATGGGTTAAAGACAACACAAGCGTTATGAATGAAGTAAAAAAATTAAACCTACACGGCACAACTTTACCAAAAGGTGTAAGTCTATCTTATACAAGAGAAATTGCTGACGGTAAAAACCTTTACAGAATGGTAGTTGAAAATGGTCAAGTTGTAAAAGCTTCCAGCAAAGATAGAGCCGGTAAATGGGTAGAAGTTGCGGAAAACCAATTTGATGGATTTATCAAAAACCACGCAAAACAAGTAAAAGAAGCCGAAACATTAACCAGAACATTTGGCGGTAAAACAGTTCAATTGTTAAACAGCAAAGGTAAACTTGTAGCACAAAATGGCTCAATACAAATGAATGTACGTAATGGTGAAATTGTTTCTGCAAAATTCAACGGCAGCAGAGATTTGAAACCAGAAGAATTGAAAGCATTAAATCAAGATTACAAATCAATAGTTCAAAACTTTGGCAGAGAAAATGGTTCTAAATACGGTTTAAGCAACTACGAATACATCTATCGTCAAAAAGGTGGTCAAGAAATCAGATTCAATTCTGCAAGAAGCATTTCAAGTGTAAATGCTGTAACCAACAAAGAAATTACAAATTCTGATGCTATCAAAAATTACTTAGATAAAAATGGTGATATCAAAACCGAATTAGAAAATATTGCATCAACAGGTAATGTTTCAAACGGATATAGACTCGGAAACATTGTTTACAAGAACGATAACGGTATAACATTCGATATTACAGGTAACAAAATCAATGGTATCAAACTTGGCAAAAAGATTACAATTGATAAAAAGACATTTAAAGCCGGTGATTTGATTGATGGCAAATGGCTTAGCGAATGGCGTAAAACTGCTGCAAACGACAATGATTTTAGAGCTGTTGCAGAAATGTTAACATAAAAAATTTTCCCTTACTCCTTTCTTATTAATAAAAACAGTCGGCTGATAATTAATCAACCGACTGTTCTAATATTATATTTAATAAATTCTATGCTCTATCTTTGATTTCTTTTTCGATTTCAGCAATGAATTCATCAACAGATTTTGTGCCGACTTGACCAACACCACGTTTACGAACAGCAACAGCATTAGCTTCAATTTCTTTATCACCGATTACGCAAACATAAGGTATTTTCTTATCTTGCAATGATTCTCTAATCTTGTAGTTCATAGATTCAGAACGATCATCAAGTTTTACTCTGATACCTGCAGCACGCATTTTCTTGTAAACTTCTTCTGCAAAATCAATATGTTTTTCATTAGAAATTGGAACAATTGCAACTTGAGTTGGAGCCAACCAAGTAGGGAATGCGCCCGCATAGTGTTCAATCAAGATACCGTGGAATCTTTCCATAGAACCAAAGATTACTCTGTGAAGCATTACAGGAGTTTTCATGCTGCCATCCTTATCTTGGTACTTGATATCAAATCTTTCAGGAAGGTTGAAGTCAAGTTGGATAGTAGCACACTGCCAAGTTCTTCCAAGAGCATCTTTAACTTTGAAGTCAATTTTTGGACCGTAGAATGCGCCATCACCTTCGTTGATATCATATTTCATGCCACGTCTGTCCATAGCTTCTTTCAAACCTGCTTCTGCTCTGTTCCAGTTTTCGATTTCACCAACAAAGCTTTCAGGACGAGTAGAAAGTTCAACTTCAAAACTCATTTTGAAGATTTTCATTGTATCCGCTACAAAATCAATAATTTCATTGATTTCATCAACCAATTGTTCCGGAGTACAGAAAATGTGAGCATCGTCTTGAGTAAATCCTTGAACACGAGTTAAGCCGGATAAAGCACCTGATTTTTCTTTTCTATAAACAGTGCCTAACTCAGCCATTCTCAATGGTAATGAACGATAAGAATATCTGTTTGCTTGATAAATCAAGATGTGGAACGGACAGTTCATTGGTTTTAGAATGAATTGTTCGTCAGAATCTTCATCCTTTTGAATGAAGAACATATTTTCTCTATAGTGATCAGCGTGACCTGAGATTTCCCATAATTTTGATTTAGCAATGTGAGGAGTATTAACGATTACATAACCTCTTTTTCTGTGTTCGCTTCTCCAGTAGTTTTCAATTTCTTCTCTTACGATTGCAAGATTAGGGTGCCATAAAACTAAGCCGCCACCTAATTCTTCTCTTGTTGAGAACAAATCTAATTGAGTACCAAGTTTTCTGTGGTCACGTTTTTCTGCTTCTTCAACGAAAGTTAAGTAAGCTTGCAAATCTTCTTTGTTCCAATATGCTGTTGCATAAATTCTTTGAAGCATTTTATTCTTTTCGTTGCCTCTCCAGTATGCACCTGCAACTTTTAGAAGTTTGATTGCATTACCTTTTATATAAGATGTATTAGGAATATGAGGTCCGGCACAAAGGTCGTTGAATAAAACATTTCCGTCTTTGTCTTTTGTTAAATACAAAGTTGGGTTATCATTTCTGTGTTCTTCCAATAATTCAGCTTTGTAAATTTCGCCTTCTGCCTTGAATTCTGCAATCTGCTTGTCAACATCAGGAATCTCATATTTTTCAAACGTCAAATTTTGTTTGATAATATTTTTCATTTCTTCTTCGATTTTCGCCAAGTCTTCGTGCGTAAAAGCGTGACCATCAGTCAAATCAAAGTCATAATAAAAACCACTGTCCGTAGCAGGCCCGATAGCTAACTTTGCTTGTGGGAACAGTTTTTGAACAGCTTGTGCCATGATGTGTGAGCATGAATGTCTTAATACATGCAATGTTTCGTTGTTTTTTTCCATTTTCTTCTTTCTATCCTTTAGGGAACAAATTACTTTCTAGCAAGCAGTGACATCTGCGAGCTTTTTCATTTACCCCGAGGTGGATCCCTCTAACTATTACTCTGATATTCTATCACAAAATCTTGCGGTTTATGCTAGAATGTTCATATGAAAAAATTAATTTTATTTTTGTCCGTCTTATTTTTATCAAGTCCGGTGTTTGCAACTGAAGTGACCGATTATTTAGTTGAAAAATATTCTAAAGAAAGCGGTTCAAAAGTAAATATACAGTCACTAAAAGAACACACTGATTCTTATTCTCAAAAAATTGGTGATTATTGTGTTTCTTCTATTGTTTACGGTTATGGCAGTATGAAAATGCCAAAATGCCGTAAAACAAGAATAACATACGTTTGTATTTTGGATAACGAAAACCAACCGATTTGGGGTTATGTTATACCGAGATAAAACATCTTTTCCCTCCCTTTATAGGGGGAGGTACAGACTTTTTTAAAACTTAATTCTCGCCCGCAACATCCATTGAGCGGGAGAGATGTCACCTTAGTGACAGAGAGGGAAAATTTCAAGTTGAGCTGTGCGAAACTTAGAAATTCGGGTGGGGGCTAATTAAATTAAAAATAAATTCTTTAAACATTATACATTACTATCCAAAATAAATTCAAAGGGGAGTAATTAATACCCACCCGCATTCGTACCTTTCGCATAGCTCAAGGACGACTGCGACCTCCCTAACAAGGGCGGTGCAGGCAGGAATGGAAAGTAAGGACTAATCATATGAACAAAATTTTATACTTTTTCTATACAGTATCTCGAGGGTATTCCCTTCCAACAAGCTTAACCAGTTGGTTATTGGCATTTGTCTATTGCCTAAAACATGGCGGAAACATTATCTTTGGACTGATTGCACTTGTCGGAATTACATTTGCTCATCTTGGTACAAATCTTCTTGATGATTGTGTTGATACGATTAAAAAAGTACCTAAGCAAAAATGCAAAACAGAATATTTGGATAAAAATATTTTTTCTTTTAAGTCGATAATAATTGGATGTGTTGTTTATTTAGGAATAGCAACCTTAACGGGTTTTTATTTGTTCTTAAAATGCGGTTGGCTAGTTTTCATTATCGCTTTTGTTACGGCGATAATAATTCTGCTTTATCCAAGACTTAACCATTATTCTCTTGGCGAAGCAGCTGTTGGTATAACATACGGACTTTTATTATTTTCCGGCATGAGTGTTGTAATGCTCGGTTCTATGGAACCCAATATGATTCTAATTTCTATTCCGGTATCATTATTGGTTTTGAATTTACTTTTTGCACATTCAATTATGGATTTTGAATTTGATTTTAAAAATAATAAAAAAACACTCTGCGTTAAACTTGGCTCACAAGAACGAGGATTAAATCTTTTTATATTAATTGGTGTATTAACAATTTTAGCTCACATTATATTAGTACAAAAATCAATCTTACCTCTTATATCACTAATAAGCTTAATTCCGATTATAATTTATTATATTCTTGCGTATAAAAAATTAAAAATTTATATTGAATGTAGAGATAACAATAATTTTATGCAAATATTTAAGCAGGTAAGAAATGCATCTTTTCTTTATAATGTAATCTTAGCTTTGGTAATTTTATGCTAGACAAAAACTCTGAAACCATAAAAACAATGTTCAACGAACTTGCGCCAAAATATGATTGGATGAATATGCTTATTTCTTTTTGTTTACATAAAATTATAAAGCAAAAAAGTGTTAATTTAATTCCCATACCTTTACAGAGTAAATGCCTTGATTTATGTTGTGGTACAGGTGATATTGCGGACATGCTTGCGCAAAAAAATAACGTAGAAAATGTCTTGGGGCTGGATTTTTCAACAAAAATGCTTGAAATTGCAAATCACAAAAAACATTCTGAAAAAATCATTTTTCAAGAAGGTGATTGCACAAATATTCCGTGTGAAGATGAATATTTTAATATCTGCACAATGGCTTTTGGGCTAAGAAATATTAAAGATTATCAAAAATCAATCACAGAAATTAACCGAGTATTAAAAAAAGACGGCTATTTTTTGCATTTAGATATTTTCAAAGGTAATTGGTTAGTCAATTGGATTTTTGATAAAGCTACATATTTACTAGCCTGTATTTTTTCTAAAAATCCCAATTCTTATAAATATTTAATCGAATCAAAAAACGATTTCTTTTCACCGGATGAACTCATAACAGAAGTCGAAAAATTAGGTTTTTGCTGCACTAAAAAGAGAACGTGGTTATTTGGAATGATTAGCGCTCAATTATTTTGTAAAAAATAAAGAAATTCTATTTTTGCATCAAAAGCTGACAATACTGAAATCCATAGGAGCCTAAATCTTCTTCTTGCATTTCGCAAACTTGTTTAACAAGATTTGAAAGGTCTTTGAAATCATTCTCTTTTTTTAAATGTTCTGACAGTTCATAAGCAATTTTTCCCGCATTTTTAGCATTACTAAAATCAAATTGTGCATCTGTTTTCATATACCGACTAAGTGCTTTTATTTCATCTTTAGAGAAATTATATAATTTATCTAACTCACAAATGAACGCAGTAATTCTATCATTGTTTAATAGTAATTTATTTTCATCGCTTTTCATGTTATCAATTTCGTTTTGAAGATTTTTAGCAGTTAAATTCAAATCAATCAATAAATCAATTTTCTTTGACGCAAATTTTTCTGAATTCAAAACCTGATTTACATTTTTATATTTAGAAATATCATTTGTACCTCTAAACAAATCAAATATACTTTCAAATCCATTATTATATGCATCTATTTTCATAGCTATTTGCAAAATTTTCATATTTTCTAAACTTATATTATTTTTCTTTGTTATTTTTTCAAGCAAACCAAAATCTCTCATAGACAATTCAAAATTTCTGTCTAACGGACTAGCAAATGGAGAATAATTAGATTCCTTTGCCAATGTTCGATTGGTTAATGATGTATCAATAAGTATTTTATCATCTTCTGACAGCCTAAATTCATCAACAATTTTCTGAACAAGAGCTTCTCCTTTTTCCCACATATCATCATTTGCTAACTCTTTTAGAGAGCTAAGACCGTAAGATTTTAAAGTCTGGTTTACAATATTTGTTAATTTTGTTT
Organism: uncultured bacterium; assembly: GCA_900549855.1. Taxonomy (GTDB): domain Bacteria; phylum Cyanobacteriota; class Vampirovibrionia; order Gastranaerophilales; family Gastranaerophilaceae; genus CAG-196. The sequence goes on from URPS01000011.1 coordinate 31,134, forward strand.
TTTGTGCATTATTAAATTCCAGAGCATAAGCAATAGTATCTAAACATTTTTTATCATTTTGTTTAATCTGTTCAATAGCGTCCTTAATCAATCTGAGGTCAAAAATATCATCAACATCGTCATTATCTTCTTCATCCATAAGAGATTCTACAAGTCCTTTTTCTTCCGAAAAATCATCACTCGGAACTTTTCCTTGCGGATCACATCTATCAAAAACCTTGTCCATCAATTTGAAATAATCCTTACCCTCAAAATTGGTAACTTCGTTTAAATTTTCAATCAAATTTGATTGAATTTCTAAATTTTCTTCACCAGCCATATCGTCCATTGATTCTAATTTATTTGACTGTAAAAATTCTGCAAGCTTATTCTTCAATTTATCCGCAACAGTAACAGACAAACCAAATGCAGATGTTAAGCCACTCAAAAATATTAAATCTTTTTTGTTGAAATCAAAACCTATACCTCGAAAGTTTACTTGCGATTTATTAATAGCAGCAATTTTATCCAACTCTATATTAATACTTTTGTCATTTGAAGGATTTTTACTTGTTAAAGTTGTATTTTGCATTTTGTTAAATTTTGGCAAAGAAATAAAAGAAGAATTACCTATAATATTCATTACACACCTTTCTGTTTCTGAACATTTTTTATAAAGAAAATCAAGATTAAAAATTGACTTTTTTATTAAGAAATATAAACACAATTTTATAAAAATTTGATTTAACATCATTAAACATACAATTTTCCTCTATTCAAATGATGACAAGCATTTGTTCAGCTTATAAGATACCATTAGGTATTTTTATCTAAAATTGGAGAGAGGTATGAAAATAAATTTAACCCGCAAACAATGGGCGGTTGTTCTTTTGCTTGTTATAATTGTACCAATTGTGTACAACAAAGCTGCAGGTGCTATAACAGGTTTTATACAAAAACAGGCAATGAAAATGCCTAAAGAGGTTGTTGTAGACAATCCGCATATAGAAAAAGTTAACGTTTCAGCGGAAGCAACGGGACGTGTTGAAGCTCAATATTCAATTGACGTCATAGCACGTGTTTCCGGATTTTTATTAAAAAAATATTTTCACGAAGGAGATTTTGTAAAACAAGGGCAGCTTTTATTCCAAATCGACCCTAAAGAATATCAATTATCCGTAAACAATTCAAGAGCTGCAGTTAATCAGTACAATGCCTTATACACAAATGCTCAACAAGAATGGAACAGAGCGAGCGCATTGGTTAAAGAAGATTTGATAAGTCGTTCTGACGTAGATTCCAGCCTTGCTGCAAGAAATCAAAACAGAGCACTTTTAGATTCTGCTAACCAGCAATTAGAACTTGCAAAAGTTAATCTTAGCTACACTTCAATCCGCTCTCCTATAGATGGAAGAATTGGTAAAGTTAATATAACAGAAGGAAATTATGTAAGCCCGACTTCCGGCTCTTTAGTTAACGTTTCCAGCGTCACACCTGTATACGTTACATTCAGCCTTAAATCTGATGATTTTGTAAAACTTTTGAAGGCTAGTGATAGATTTAAAGATGTTCAAGTAAAAGTTCAATTTGGTGATGGAACTTGGTACAACAAAGTCGGAAAAATCAATTTTGTAGATAATAAAATTGACAAAGATTCCGGTTCTGTTCAAATGCGTGCAACTTTTGATAATACAAAGATGTGGCTTGTTCCGGGGGATTATATGAAAGTTAAGCTTGTTGCTCCTAAAAAAGTTGAATATTTGACTGTTCCGCAATCTTGTACAAAAGGTGATGCAATGAGTGGATATTACGTTTGGGCAGTTAAAGATGATAAGGCTGTAAAAAAAGATATCAAAGTTTCTGACGATATTGATAACAATTGGATTGTAGAAAACGGTTTGAATGCTACGGATACAATTGTTGTATCAGGAATACAGAATGTTTCCGCAGAAGGACAAAAATTGAAAACAACAAAAATACAAAGCGAAGAAAAATAATGAAAAAAATATTTGATAAAGAAAAATTATTCTTTTTTATAAGAAAACCGAGATTTGCACTGGTAATTTCCGTGTGTATAGTGATTATGGGTATAATCTCCATGATTAGCTTAAAACAGGAAAGTTATCCTGATGTAACACCTCCGCAAGTAAATGTTTCTGCATCATATCAAGGAGCAAGTGCGGAAGTAGTAGAATCTTCAATCGCTACGGTTTTAGAAAATAAACTCAATGGTGTTGAAAATTTATCTTATATGACTTCAACTTCATACGACGGGAGTTATTCTTTAACTCTGTATTTCAAAGTCGGTTCTGATAAAAATATTAACTTAATGAATGTACAAAACCGTATTCAGCAGGTTCAATCACAATTACCGGAAGAAGTTCAGAGAACAGGTGTTACTGCTGTAAGTAAATCTTCCGGTTCCGGTGCTGTTATTTTAACGCTTTATCCGGAATCAGGTAATTGGTCACAATTGGATTTAACAAATTATGGTTCTATATATATTAAAGACGAACTTAAACGTGTAGATGGTGTTGCAGATGTTAATGTTTACGGTGCCGGTGATTATTCTATGAGAATTTGGCTCGACCCTCAAAAGATGGCAGGGCTTAATATATCAACCAGCGAAGTTAAAGCTGCTATAACAAGTCAAAATACACAAGTTACTGCAGGAGCGTTGGGTCAATTACCGACTGATGAGAAGAATGCTCTTCAAATTACACTAAAAACACAAGGTCGTTTGGATGACGTTAAACAATTTGAAAATATTATTATTCGTTCAAATTCTGATGGTTCAAATGTAAGAATAAAAGATATTGCAAGGGTAGAATTGGGAGCTTCTTCATATTCAAACTTAGGTCTTGTAAACGGCAAACCTTCTGCAATCGTTATGATATCACAACTTCCGGATGCTAACGTAATCAATTTGTCAAAAGCAGTAAAAGCAAAAGTTGACGAATTGAACTCAAAAATGTCAAACGGAATAAAGATAATATATGTAAAAGATGATGCGGATTATATCCACGAATCTATGAAAGAAGTTGAATTCACAATTCTTTTAACTGCTTTAATTGTTGTTGTGATTATTTTCTTATTCCTTGGTGATCCAATGGCAACACTTGTTCCTTGTATCACAATTCCGGTTTCTTTGGTTGGTACATTTTTTGCTTTACAAGCATTGGGAATGTCAATAAACTTGCTGACTTTGTTTGCATTGGTACTCGCAGTTGGTGTAGTAGTAGATGACGCAATTGTTGTAATTGAAAACGTAAAACGACACTTGGATGAAGGTAAATCGGCAATTATTGCAACACAATTAACTATGGAAGAAGTCGGTGCCTCATTAATAGCAATGGCAATGGTTTTGATGGCTGTATTTGTTCCGATTATATTTATGGGTGGTATGACCGGTGTAATGTACAAACAGTTTGCCGTTTGTATCGCTGTTTCAATTGCAATTTCAGCAATCTGTGCACTTTCTCTATCTCCTGCAATGTGTTCACATTTCTTAGGCAGAGATAAAGAAATATCAGAAAAAGAAGCAAAACATCCTTTGATTAAAAAGATTGTAGATGAAGCGAATCTTTGCGTAGTAAAATTCAACAATGTTTTTGCAAAAATTGAAGATTTCTATATGGAATACGTCAAAAAATTTGTGTACAATAAAAAACTTACAGCCGGTATATACGCAGCAATTCTTGTTTTAACTCTTTTTTCTTTTAAAATAATTTCAACAGGTTTTATTCCGGATGAAGACCAAGGTATCTTGCTTGCAAGTATTACCCTTCCGGATGGTGCGTCTTTATCAAGAACGGAAGAAGTTTCCAAAAAATTTCTTGACGGAATAAAAGACTTAGATGGTATTAACAAAGAAAAGCTTACCGTTTTTGGCGGAAATGGTTCAGTAAACCAATCCACAGTAATCATTCAGCTTGATGAATACAAAGACAGAAAAGTTACTCCAATCGGGTGGGTAAAAAGAAAAATTCAAGGCAGACCTACTGATTTATCCCACGTTGCAATTCTTAAAAGAGTACGTATGGTAGCCGCAAGCATAAAAGAAGCTTCTATCGTATCTTTCTCACCACCTGCAATTAGCGGTATGAGCATGATGGGTGGTTTTGAATTCCAAATGCTTTCAAGAGGAGAATATACTCCGCAAGAATTGGAAGTTTGGGCGAATAAACTTATCGGAGCAGCTAATCAAAACTCATCATTGTCAAGTGTTTACACGTCATTCCAAGCTAACGTTCCTCAATATATTTTGGAAATTGATTATGAAAGAGCACTTGCTCAAAATGTTGATTTACAAGAATTATATTCAACTTTAGCCTCAATGCTCGGTACATATTACGTAAATGATTTTAATAAATATGATAGAGTATTTAAAGTTCAAATGCAGGCTGAAAGCAGATTTAGAGATAAAGCTACCGATTTATCAGGAATTTATGTTAAGAATAAAAACGGTGTAATGGTTCCGGTTTTATCCATCGTAAAGCTTAAGCAATCAATTGGTACAGCCTCTATTTCAAGGTTTAATCAGTATCAGTCTGTACAGATTCAAGGTCAACAAGCTTCCGGCAAGAGTTCCGGTGACGCTATGAGTGCTATGGAACAAGTTGCAAAAGAAGTTTTGCCTTCTGATATAACTTATGATTGGTCAGGTACATCCGCTCAAGAAAGAGAAGCTTCCGGACAAACCGCAATGATTGTTGGAATGGCACTTGTATTTGTTTATTTATTTTTGGTTGCATTATACGAAAGCTATACAATTCCGATTGCAGTACTTTTGATTTCACCTATCGCTGCTCTTGGTGCATTAATCTTCCAACTTATGATTAACCAATCATTTGATATTTATTCGCAAGTAGGTATGATTACGCTTGTTGGTCTTGCCGCAAAGCAATCTATTTTGATTGTAGAATTTGCAAAAGAAGAGCACGAAAAACATGGACTTAGTGTAAGAGAAGCTGCTGTGAAGGCTGCAAAACTGAGATTCAGAGCAATTATGATGACAGAACTTGCATTCATTATCGGTGTTTTACCGATGATATTTGCAAGCGGAGCGGGAGCAAATTCCAGAATTTCTGTTGGTTCAACTGTTTTTGGCGGTATGATTGCAGCTGCAACTCTCGGTTCAGCTCTAACTCCGGCATTCTACGTTATTGTTCAGGAATTCGTTGATAAATTCCCTAAAAGAGAAATTACAGAAAAAGACTTGGAGATATAAGATGAAAAAGGTTTTAAATTTACTTCTGGTATGCTCTATTCTTGCGACATCTGCTATCAGTGTTTCTGCAAAAGAAAAAAAAGAAACAGTTAAAAAGCAAGACAAAATCGAGATTGTAAAACCTGAAAAAGAAAAAATAAATAAACGTCAAGAAAAGAAAAAGACGGAAATAAAAGAACACGCAAGGGTTGATTCTTCTAAAGAAGCAAAAGGGATGTATGAAACGAAATTTCCTGCAATAACCAGCCAGATTGAGTATTCGGAAATGAATGGCGAAGTTACGTTAAGCGACTGTATAAAACTTGCAATCACTCATCATCCTTCCATTGTTTCTGCTATAAGTAATTCTGAAATCTATAAAACCAGAATCGGTCAAGCTTGGTCAAATTACTTTCCGACAATTGGAGCCGGATTAAGCTATTCAAGGAATGATATGCTTAATACAATGGGTGGAGCATATGCCAGAATGATGCCTCAGCGCTACAATATGTTTTATGCTCCAACTTTATCAGCTAATTTACTTCTCTTCGATTTTGGAAAAACAAAAGCGACTGCTGATATGGCAAAAAGAAACTATGAAGCATCTCGTTATGATGCGGAAGCCAGCATTGAAACTGTTATTTATAATGTAAAAGTTGCTTACTATAATATGATTTTTGCAGAAATTCAAAAATCAGTTTATGAAGAAACGGTTAAAGATTTTGAGCTTCAACTAAAGCAAGCTAAAGCGTATTATCAAATCGGTAAAAAAGCTAAAATCGACGTTACCACAGCAGAATATAATTTAGGTAATGCAAAAGTTAATTTAATTAAAGCAAAAAATACAATGGAAGTTGCAGCTGTTGAATTGGCAAACGCTGTTGGTATTCCGGAATTAGAAAATGTAGTTTTGAAAGATAAACTAAACAACAAAGTTTATCAAGTGGAATTCCCTGAACTTTTGAAAACAGCTGAAAGTTCAAGACCTGCACTTCTTGCTGCAAAAAAATCCATGGATGCAGCAGAGCTTAATGTAAGAAGTGCAAAAAGAGCGTTTACACCTAATTTGAGCGGTTTTGCCGGTTATGACCAAGGTGGAAGGCAAATTGACAGCGACTACGGTTATCAATTTGGAGTTCAATTAAATTATTCATCACTAAATATGATGTTAATTAAAAAGCAGATTGATGAAGCAAAAGCAACTTACACCAAAATGGCTGCTGATTACGAAAGAGAAAGGCAAAATGTGTATTTAGAAGTGAAAAGTGCATATATAAATCTTTTGAATTCTCACGACAGCCTTGATGTTTCCAAACTTGCACTTCAACAAGCACAAGAAAGACAATATCTGGCATTCAGAAGATATCAAGTCGGATTAGGTGACGCAATTGAGTTTAAGGATTCAGAAAACACATATCTTAATGCACAATTAGATTATTATAACAATTTACTTAACTATAACATCAATGCTGCTGAGTTAGAACGTGTAATCGGTGCACCAATAAAAGAATCTAATGTTGATTTGTAAATCAGTTTTTGTGCTAACATAGGACATATGATGGAAGAAATTATTGCATTAAGAAATTACGCACACCTTGGAGATGCGATTTGGGAAATATTTGTTCGTGAATATGTTATATACAAGACTTCTAATTCAAAACTGCTCCACAAAATGACTACAGATAGAGTTAACGCAACTTTCCAAGCGGAAATGCTGCATTTTATTGATGACGATTTAACCGAAGACGAACACGAAATGGCAAGGCGTGCAAGAAATCTTCCGATACCTGTCGGAAGACGTTCAATCCAGCACGTATACCGCCAATCCACTGCATTTGAAGTCCTAATCGGATATTGGTACCTACACGACAAAGAACGATTAAATATGTTCTATGAAAAATTCAAGACGACAGAATATTTTAGTTAAAGTCCTAAATCGCTGTCTATTCGGTTTGAATATTCCTTCAAAATATCATTATCCGGACATTGTTCAAATAGATTTTGCAATTCTTTTTTGGCTAACGCCAGATATCCTGTATCATATAGAATAATCACTTTCAAAAGATTTGCTTCAAATAAATCATTTGGCAATTCTTCCAGCGCCCTTTTATAATGTTTTTGGGTATAAAATAAATTTGCTAACGCAAAATGATAATTAGGATTATCGGGATTTAGAGATATCGCCAAATTGTAATATTTTCGTGCATACCTGATATCGCCTTCTTTGAAATAAATATTAGCAATATTATAGTAATATTTGTCATTTTTAGGCTCTAGTTTTATGGCTGATTGCAAATATTTGCAAGCCTTTTTGTTATGTCCCTGATAGTCTTCAATAAGCCCGCAAAAATTAAGCAATTCTGCATTATTTATATCAATATCTAAATGTGATAAAAGCTCTATGCAATCATCTTTTTTACCTTGTGCATACAAAACTTGTCCCAACAAAAGAAGTAATTCTTGCGAACATACACCATCTTCCACATTTTTTGCAATCAATTCTTGGGCTTTTTGGTATTCTTTTTTGCAATAATACGCTTTTGCTAACTCTAAAGTAATTGCAGGAGTCGAATTTTCAATATGATATTCGAACACCTCATCAAATTTTCCCTGCTTATTTAGTAGGTTAAGAATTTCAGCCAAATCCGCTGCATTGTGAGAAATGCAATATATGTTTTTTGCAGTTTGTTCGGCTTCTGCTAGTGCATTTTTGTTTATAAAAATCTGCTTTAAAAGTTTTAACGCTTCCACATGTTCCGGATTTTTATCCAGAATTTGTTCAATGTAATTTAACGCTCTTTCTTCATTTTGCATCTTATAATACAAATCTGCTATTTCAAGCAGCAACTCACTGCTTGTATTATCAAGTTCCAAAGCTTTATAAAAAACTTCTATTGCGTGTTTGTAATGCCCTCTATTTTTTAGAGCAAATCCTTCTTGTAATAAATTCTTAATCATGTTTTTTTAATTTGATTAACTTTCCGATGTTATCCTTGTCTTCCGCTTCATCTTCCGGTTTGTTTGCATTAATAATAACAAGAACTTCATCTTCGCCGGACATTTTTAAATTATTTCTTGCAATCGCTTCTAAACCTGTAACATTTGAGAAGTTTTTGATATTATCTTGAAGCTGTTCATTAAGCGCCTTTGCAGCATTTCTGCTTTTCGTTATCTGAATAATTTTTGCGTTATAAGATATGATTTTTGATACATTTAAAACTGCACTAATTGTTATTTGAATCAAACACAACAATAAAATTACAGTCAAAAAAGAATAATAAAAACCACTTGCGGCATTAGTCTTAGGAAGTTTCTTCTCCTCCTGTCGACTTTGGCTTTTTTTATTAATAACCCTTGCAGGTCTTTTTCTTTCTTGTTGCTTGTATCTAATCATAAGTTAATTATATAAAATTTTTCCATTAATTACAACTTAAAACCGGTAGAAAAACTCACAGCAGAGCTTCTACTTCCGTTTGAATAATAAGATTCTGCAACACCAAGTTCAAATTTCAAAGATTCCGCATATTTTTTTAATGCAGGTTTGTAAACAAGCGTTACTTCGTTCTTATTTTTAGGTGCGTTTACATAATTCGTAAACGTATTTTTCAAAGTTAATTTATCCGTTATATGCCATTCCGGAGTTACACGCACTGTTCCATATTGAGTTCCGATATCCTGATTTGCAGATTGCTTAAATGTGGTATCAAAAGAAAAATATTTTGGAGAATCATATCTTAAAAATATTCCGGTAGTTGACTCCAATTGTGACAGACATGTAACTTCTTCGCCCCAAAGTGTGCCATATGTAATACCATGAGCTGATTCAGACAAAGAACCGCTCAAAGGAAGAATATCCTTCAAGTTATTTCTTACTATGGTCGCCCTTGCAAGGGCACTCCTGGGCGTGTTTGTATTTGATGTAATATTGAGAACTCTTATCGGAATTGTAACCGAGCGCTGAGGTATATTAACTCTAGGCTTATCAATATTTTCATCAAGATAAATTGTTTCGACCGGATTGTCATCATACTCAACCTGCCCTTGAAGTTTATAGGTTTCTTTCACCTGTTCTTCTGCTATTACAGGTGTAAAACTTAAAACTATTAAAGCTATGATGAAAAATAATCTGGACATAGTTACATTCTAGTTTAAAGTAATAATGATTTCAATTATTTTTTTCTCTAATTGGCTAATGTTTTTTTTTGAAAAAATACCGGAAAATACTATGAGTAAATCCGGAGGAAAAATTATGAAAAAAAGTTTATTAGCATTAGCGATAGGAGTTCTTATGACAATGAATTACGTACAAGCAGAAGATAATATTGCGGTTGTTGATTTGCAAAAAATTGTGAGTAGTTCTAATCAAGTTAAACAGCTAAAACAAGAACACGCAAAAAAAATGGAAGAGTTAAACAAAATTATTGTAAATGCTCGTGGTGAAATTTCTAATGAAACAGATAGTGCCAAGATTTTACAACTGGAAGAAAAATATACAAAAGAATTTAATACTAAGAAAACCGCTCTAGAAAATGATTACAATTCTCGTTTAAGTAGCATCGAAAAAAATATAAAAGAAGAGATTGCAAAAAAAGCGAAAGCAGAAAATTATGACTACGTGTTTGCAAAAAGCGTATTGCTTTATGGCGGAAAAGATATTACAAGTGAAATCAAAGTAAAATAAAACAGCTGTATGTTAATTATATATTAAGATTTTAAACCATGGTCTTGTTCTTTTTAAGCTATTTGTATTATAATGTGGGTACAAAAAACTTATGGAGAACGACGTTATGCAGAAAAAATTTTTAATTTCATTAGGCTTAATAGCTGTTATGGGTTGTGGACTTCAAGCTTATGCTAATACGACTGTTTATACTGATGAATTAGGCAGAATGCATTTTCTGGGAAAAGATAATGGAGCAAAAACTCTTCAGAAATTAGACGACTATGACAATCCTAAACAAGTTGATATATTGCCAAATACAACATATGGCAGAAATAATGTAGATTATTACGAAGTTACAAACATCAAGAGTATTGAGAAAAAAGAAAATGGTGTATACGCAGGTGTTAACAGAACAAAGAGCACTTATTCTTCAGAAAAAGGTGCAATGGATGCTTCTAACCCATATACACAAGGTGGCACAAATGTTGACACAACAACAAATAAAAAACCAGCAGATCCGCTTAATGTAGATGACGGCAATTTAGGTAAAAAGTTTTGGCAACTTTGGTAATAAGATTCGGTGAATAATATTCCCGGATCGTCTAGTGGCAGGACTGAAGATTCTGGCTCTTCCAACAGTGGTTCGAATCCATTTCCGGGAGTTTATTCTGCGCTTAAAATTATACAACAAGACCTCTTAGAAAGAGGTCTTGTTTATTTTTATTTTTCAAATCCGATTGGATTTCTGCCCATAGATTTTTTGTCAGAAAAGAAGTCATTGAGAGCCTTATCAAAGTCTTCTTGAATAATTTGAAAATCATCCATATCTGAATTTTTGAAAGTTTTGTTATCCATTTTTTCAAAAATACCGGCACGAACATATCCGTTATGATGCGCATCATTTACTATTTGCCTGATATCAGCACCGGTTGCTTTTTGTTTTTCAAGTTTCTTTAACATATCATCGACTTTAACATTTTCATCTACCGGTTTATTTTTCGTATTAATCTTATAGATTTCTTTCAGAGCATCAAAATCCGGAGGAGTTACTTCGTAGTGTTTCCCAAAACGTCCGGAACGGGTGATTGCAGCATCAAGAGATTTGAAATTATTTGTAGCTGCAATTACAAAAATATCATCATTTTCACTATCAATATCTGACATAAGAGTAAGAATTTGATTTACAATTTTGTTTCCGTTTTCGTCAATACATCCTTCTCTTTTTCTGCCAACAGAATCAAATTCATCAAGAAAAATAATCGTTGGCTGATTTTCTTTTGCTTGACTAAATAAATTTCTCCAATTCTCCTCTGCTTCACCAGCCCATTTTGATTCTAATTCCAGACCGTTTAGCCCAATAAAATTTGCGCCGGCTTCATTCGCTAATGCCCTTGCTATATGTGTTTTTCCTGTTCCCGGAGCGCCATGAAGTATAAAACCATGATTTAATTCAATATTTTCATAAGCCTTAGGATATCTTATCGGATATATAATTTCTTTTTTGAGGGCATCTTTTAATTCTTTCAAACCACCCACTTCTGCAAAAGTAATAGCAGAGCTACCTTTGTGTTGTGTCTTGAACAATTTAGAAAGTGTTTTCTTATTAATCTTATCAACTTCTTGCTTTACATCTTTTTGATTATCAAAAGATTTTGCAAAAACTTTTTGGAATTTACTGATATCTGCTTTTGGCTCATCTTTTATCTTAAGAGAACTTCCATTTAGACTTATAATATCATCTTTAACGACATAAAAACTTTCACCCGATTTCAACGGATAAGTTTTGTTATCAGAAACGAGTTTTAATTCTTCGTCATTAAGGTTTATTACTTCTCTATCACCAATTGCATTTTTTACAAATGCAAGATTACCGTTTAAGTTATCATCTGCAACAAAATAACTTTTTTTAATAGCATATTGAGTTAAGTCACTATTTTTATACATTTTCTTTGCGCATTCTTGCAAATCCTTACCTACGAGAATAAGTTCACCCAATTGGAATTTTTTAAATAGCGAAGCTAGTCTGTCTTCCAGCGGAATTTTTTTGACCATATCAAGAGTCGCAGCAGCATTATTAATCGCCGCCTTAAAATTTACATTCACTTGATTATAATTCGGATTTAACATATTCAAATCAACACCGGTGGTATAATTTGATAATCCTTGATTTTTCTTGTTTTGGCTGTGTAATGTTTTTGTTTGATAAGTGTTTGTTGCTGCTATTGGGCTGATTCTCATGCTGTTCTCCTTTGCTCTAACGAAAATAACGGCTTGTAATTTCCTTTTGTGAATTTACAAGCCGTTATTTAAACCTATATACCAGTTCTTAAAAAATCATAAATCCACAAATTTTCTACGCAGAACGACCACCGAATTATTAATTCGGCAATTCTTGATACACATAGATTTGGAATTTAGATTGAACAAATTTTTCTCCAATAAATTAATTGTAACTTTTACACTATATAGTATGTTTTTAAATCTGTCAAGTAAAATTTTTTATTTTTTATCTAAATACGTTTTAAAGCTCTTGTCTTCGACTTGATAACCACATCCTTTGTGTAACTTTCCGGGGTAAGATATTTTTGTGGCAGGGTAATTACGGCACATCTTTAAACGTTTGTTATAAACGGAGCATAAGCCTTCGTCTGTAACATATTTGCAAGCGAAAATCAGATTACCTTCTTCATCTTTTCCACGAATGTAAAATCTTTTATACGCAGGGAAAAGAAATTGCATAATCTTAAAATCTGTTGTTGTATAAGTATCAAAACTGTACATATAACGACAGCATTTACCGCACTTTAAACATTTTCCTGTAATTTTGTACTCCATTTTTTCAGGTACAAAGTAAGAGAGAAATTCATTCTTGAGAACTGTTAGAAAACTAAATAATGACATGGCTGAATCCTTTTGTTTATTACAATATAACTTAAGATTATTGCAACCTTTCAATTATTCTCAAATATTCTTTTTGTGATTCAAGTACCATTTCTGAAATAAAATTTATAAACGGTTCAAAATTACCGTGATTTGAATCCTGCAAAGTTCGTATATAATCTGCACGAACCACTGGTGGAATAATTGTTATATTGTAACCGGACTGTAAAAGGGCTAAGTTCATAATTAACCTTGCAACTCTTCCATTACCATCAATAAAGGGATGAATATTAACAAAAAGAGCATGAACCATTGCTGCATAAGCAACCGGATGCAATTCTCGCTTTAGTTCCGGAATTTTTGCAATAAATTCTTTCATTTTGCTATCCAATTCTTTAGGCAGGGGAAAATCGACATCCGCACCGGTAACGATAACCGGCTTTTGTCTATAATTTCCGGCATTATCTAAATCAATTTTCGCATAAAATATTTTGTGTAAAAGCTTGATATCATCCTCTGTAATAGTATCCGATTGCGCAATTTCCAACAATTTATTAAACGCAGAAGCGTGCCCAATAGTTTCTAAATGATCCTTCATAGGCTTACCATTTATTGTTAAACCATCTTCTATAACAACTTTTGTTTCTGCTAAATCCAATGTATTGCCTTCTAATGCATTAGAAGAATACGTAAGTCCTATTTTATAATACTCTTGAATTTGTTTTAAAATATCGTCAGTTAATGGTCTAAATGTATCTATTTTGAATTTTAATTCATCTATTTCCTTAAAACGATTCTTATACATTAATTAACACCTCTACTCTGACATTGTACCACAGATTAATTGTGTTTTATCGATTTTTCGTATAACAACATGCATTAAAATATGTCAAAAAACTTAACATTCTGTTGCAAAAAACTACTTATATGTATTTATCTGATAGAATAATAGTACTAGGATTGAGAGATAATATCAATAAAGGATTGTAGAAATGGGAAATTATAATATTCCGAAAAACAGAAAAAGAAGCAGCTATTCTTCTAAAAGAGTAATGATTGATAATCCAATGCTCAGATTTATCACTGTTCTTGTTGTTTTTGCACTTGGTGTAGCATTAGCCGGCATGATAGCATTAAAACTTTATTTAATGTCATTGCCGCCAATTAAGAATTTGAACAAGCTTAAACCTAATATTGTTACAACTTTTTGTGCAGGTGATGGAGAAGTCATAAAAACTTTTGCAGCATATACTTATTCAAATGTATCACTTAAAGAAGTACCGGATACTTTAGTGAAAGCTCTTATTGCGACAGAAGATAAGAATTTCTACAGTCACCCAGGATATGACTTAATCGGTTTGGGTCGTTCTATGGTTGCGAATTTGTTAGCCGGTCACGTAGTTCAAGGTGCAAGTACTATTACTCAACAATTATCAAGAATATTATTCTTGTCTAATGAAAAAACTTTCACAAGAAAAATAAAAGAATTGCAAGTTGCGGCGCAAATTGAAAAAACAATCGATAAAGATGAAATCTTAGAAATGTATCTTAACAATGTTTACTTAGGTTCAGGTGCATATGGTGTCAAGGGAGCTGCAAGAATCTATTTCAACAAGAGTTTGAGCCAACTAACTCTTCCGGAAATGGCATTAATAGCAGGTCTTCCACAAGCACCTTCCGTATATTCACCTTATAACAACAAAAAACTTGCAATGAAACGTAGAAACCAAGTTCTTTTGAGAATGTACAAAATGAAATACATCGATAAAGACACTTACGAAAAAGCAAAAGCAAGTGAAATCGTTTTATCTAGTATGCCTACAATGTATGCGACAAACAAAGCTCCATATTTCTGTGATTACGTTATGAAAGAAATGTATAAGTTAGGTTTTACAGAAGATGAGATTGTTAATGGCGGTTATAAAGTAATCACAACATTGGATTACAAAGCGCAAGTAAAAGCCAACGAAGCAATTTTGAAAAATCTTGCAGCTTGGGGGTTAACAAGAGATAAAAATCAGGCTGCAGTATTTTCATTCAGCCCAATTGACGGCAGAATCCTCGTTTATGCCGGCGGTAAAGATTATACAAAGAGCCAATATGATAGAGTTACGCAATCATCAAGACCATCAGGTTCAGCATTTAAGCCATTTATTTATACAGCAGCTATTGAAAAAGGGTATTCTCCTAACGATATGATTGACGATTTGCCATTTAGAGCAGGCGATTGGACTCCAAAAAACTATGGTAACAAATATCGTGGTCCAATTCCTTTATATACAGCATTAATGGTATCTTCAAACGTATGTACCGCAAGATTAATGGAAGCGGTTGGTGTTAGAGCAGTTATACAACTTGCAAGAGTGATGGGAATTACAACTCCAATCCCTTATGATTACACAATTTCTCTTGGTTCAAACAGTGTAAAATTATTTGAAATGACAAGAGCGTATGGTGTATTCGCAAACGGAGGTTTTAAGGTTGAACCATTTGCAATTGAAAGAATTGAATCTTCAAGAGGAACAGTTCTTTATGAAGCTAAAAAAGCTCGTTCAAGCAAAGTTTTAAACTTAAATACAGCCGCAACAATGACAGCGATAATGAAAACAGTTATCACCAACGGTACAGGTCGTGCTGCTAATATTGGTAAACCGGCAGCAGGAAAAACAGGTACAACTGATGATAGTAAAGATGCTTACTTTATTGGTTTTACACCTGATGTAGTAACAGGTGTTTGGGTTGGTAATGACGATAACTCTCAAATGGGCGGAATCACTGGTGGTACTGTTCCTGCACTTATTTGGAAAGACGTAATGTCAGTTGCGACAGCTCCATACGGCAATGCAGATTTTGAATATCCGGAAGTTATTCTTAATCCGTTCAAAGCTCCTGGGGTTTCAATAATTCCTCGAAGCGAAGCAAAAAAAGCATTAGATAAAGAGAAGGAAAAGGAAAAGGAAAATAAAACGGAAGAAACAACCGCACCTAAGTCAACTCCGGTCAAACCGGCAGAAGTTCTGCAACAGACTTTAACTCCTATCAAGAAAAAAGAAATTCCGACAGTAGAAGTTAAATCTCAAAGAACTGAAGCTCCACAGGCACAGTTTGCACCAATTCCGGTTACATCTGCTCCAGTCGGACAGTAACGCTTCTCC
The DNA here is from genome assembly GCA_900549855.1 of uncultured bacterium. Taxonomy (GTDB): domain Bacteria; phylum Cyanobacteriota; class Vampirovibrionia; order Gastranaerophilales; family Gastranaerophilaceae; genus CAG-196. The sequence continues at coordinate 47,020 of URPS01000011.1, forward strand.
TCTCTGAGAGCTTGCTGCTCGATACTTAGAAATTCTAGGTAGGGGCTAATTAATAGAAAAAACAAAGGATAACACATGAACATAGAAGAATTTGAAATTACAATCGGTGCGAATAGTCACCAAACCGCAAGTATAGAAAAGAATGAAAAAATGATAGATTACTCATCAAGCAAACCACTTTCTTTTCTTGATATTATGAGCATTGAAAGAGGACTTAATGTTATAAGTGAATTTTTTGACGTCAATGCGGTCGTCACAACATCAAATACCGGAATTTGCGCCGTAGCTTTAGGTAAATCATTGGAAGAAGCAATCTTGAGCGCAATTGACGGAAATCCGATAGATTTTTTAAATTCTAATGTGATTGTGTCAGCAGAAGTTGATAGCGATGTTGTTAAAATGCTAAAAAATTCTAACATAATTGTTGCTCCAAAATTCACAAAAAATGCAATTGAATTTATGGAAACACATGATATTGGTTATGTAACAATCAATACTCCGCTAAAGGAATACAAAAAATACTTATCAAATGTAGTTCATACAACACCTTTGGGCACATTGGTTCAAACTCCAAATTTGAGCGAATTGGATAAAGATACATTTAAAGTTATATCAAAAGTTAAGCCAACCGTAGAACAAATTGAGGATGCCGTTTTTGCTTGGAAAATTGCAAAACACGCAAAATCACAAGCGATTGTAATCGCAAAAGATTTAAAAACATCTGCTATTTCTCAAGGTTTACAAGGTTCATTTGTTGAATATGCGCTTAATTATTCTTGTGAAATGGCAAAAGAGTCTGTGATGGCATCTGATATGCCTCTAACAGTACACGATATTAACGCTGCTGTACAAAACCGAATTGGCTTAATAATTGTTCCAACTGCTTCAAAAGAAGTTATTGAAACTGTTGATAAGTACAATATAGCCTTGATTGTAACGGGAATTACAAACATTTTGCATTAGCAAATATTTTAATATATTTCCTTAAATACATTGACAAGAGAACTTTTTTTCTTGTATTATGTTGTTATGCAAAATTTATCAGAAAAAATATCGCAACTTGAAGAAAAAGTTTTACGTAGCATTGACTTATTAGAAATTGCAAAAGATTATTGTTCCGCAAATTTCGACAAAAGCAAAGAAATTTCTGCTGTTGGAACAATTGTGGATGTTATATTAGATACTCAATTAAAATTGGCAGAAGAGTTGGATAACATTGCATAAATCGCTTATCTTTCCATAAGTTTGTTGTAATTATCAAGATAAGTTTGTGCCAATTTTGGTTTGTTCAATTGTTTATACACATATGCTAAATTGTAATGAAAATCTGGAACGTCTGATTTGAACATAATAGCTTTATTCAGATTCGTTTTCGCCTTGTTTAGATTTCCCATTTTTATATACGTGCAAGCCATGTTATAAAAAATGAATGGATTTTCTTTGCTTAAAGATGCAGCCTTTTTATAATTATCTATAGCCATATTAAATTGGTTGTTTTGGGCATAATGATTCGCAAGGTTGTAATACGCTTTATAATATTTGTGGTTTACAGAAATTGCTTTTTGATACATGAATATAGCATTTTCTTTTTCACCTTTATCTTCAAGAACATTACCTAAGATTAACCAATCTTGCGCAGTACGCTCATTTTCATCAATTTGAAGAATCAAATCCATTGTTTTTTGGTAATTGTTATCACTATAAAAAGCTACAGCTTGCTTAGATAAATCATTATCTGCAAAAACCGGAGTTGTTAATATTAATAATAAAGCCGTAATAAAAAATCTTCTCATATCCAAATTATAGAAGAAAATATTTGGTTTATCAAATTGTTTTTATCTGGAAATGTCTACTAATTATTCTATTCTTAAAACCATCGGTACTTTGCCAATTTCTCGGATTTGTCTTTCAAAATCAGAAATATTTACCTTGATTGCATCAAATGTATTATAGTGCATTGGTATAATTTCACTTGCACCGAGCCATTCAGCAGCCTTAACAGCGTGTTCAATATCCATTGTATATTTACCGCCAATCGGAAGCATAGCAATATCAGGTTCGTATAATTCACCAATTGTTTTCATTTCTGATGTTAAAGATGTGTCACCGGCATGGTAGATTGTTTTACCTTCAATCTCAAAAACATATCCGCAAGGACATCCGCCATACATTCCATCAGGAGTAGAGCTGGAATGAAATGCAGGAACAGTTGTTGCTCTTCCCCAACTGTATTCCGTCCGACTTCCCATTCCAACATCGTAAGTTCTTGCACCTTTTTTAGCACAATAATTTGCTAATTCAAAAATAGCAGTAATCGGTGCTCCTGTTTTTTGAGAAATTTCTATAGCGCTGCCAAGATGGTCACCATGAGCATGAGTTACAAAGATATCATATATATTTTTAGGTTCATAATTGGGCACACAAACAAGAAATGGATCTATTAAAATTTTTTTGCCAGTTGTTTCAATCTCAAATGCACTATGTCCTAAATATTTGATATCCATTTTTTATCCTTTCACTTGATAATTTTTTAACAAAAGATACGTTGACAGTTTAGCCGCCATACTTTTCCATCAATTTTCTTAATCTTTTGTATTCTTTACCCCATTTTTGCATAGAATCAATAACCGGTCTAAGTGTATAACCTATATCAGTCAAATAATATTCAACTTTGGGCGGAAGTTCATCATATTCTTCTCTTATAATTAGTCCGTCTTCTTCAAGTTCTTTTAAACAGTTTGTAAGAACTTTCGCCGTACAACCTAAGTTTTTTTTAAGTTCAACAAATCGCATTTCTTTTTTTAGAAGCTCTTTTATAATAAGCAACTTCCATTTTGCTCCTACTAATTGTAAAACAACACTAACAGGATTTGTTGCTAAATCTTTGTACTGCATACTCAACCCTATGCTTTATCTTCATCATTTTTTGCAGAAGTATTCCAAAGTTCTCTAAGCTTGTCTTTTATTCCCATTCTACCATGCCATTTAATAACTAATCTTTCTTCATATCCCAGACCGCCATTTATTTTAGCACAGTCTGCAATTGAAAAAACCCCTTCCGAAATAGAAATTCTTACAATAAAATGCGGAACTTGATACTTGGCTGCATCCATCCATACTTTTAAATTATTATATTTTGCGATGTTCATGTTTCTTACGTTGTGGGCGTCAGATTGTTCATCTAGCATAAACTTTTTTAAATTATCTTCTAAATCCTTAAAACTACTCATTAATACCTCATTAATTATTCAAACTATGTATTGGTGCAGGGATTCTTCCACCACGTTTTACAAAATTTTCTGATGATAGTGTATTTACATTCATAATTGGTGCTTCTCCTAAAAGACCTCCAAATACAACTTTGTCACCTACTTTTTTGTTAGGAGCAGGGATTATTCTTACGGCTGTTGTCTTTTTGTTAATCATACCGATTGCCATCTCATCAGCAATCATTCCTGCAATTGTAGAATTAGGCGTATCACCAGCAATTGCAATCATATCAAGTCCGACAGAGCACACACAAGTCATTGCTTCCAATTTATCAAACGTTAAATATCCTTTGCTTGCAGCTTCAATCATACCGGCATCTTCTGAAACCGGTATAAACGCTCCGGAAAGTCCGCCGACATATGAACTTGCCATTATTCCACCTTTTTTAACCGCATCATTCAACATTGCTAATGCTGCAGTCGTACCGTGTGCACCGGCATGTTCGAGTCCCATTGCTTGAAAAATTTGTGCAACGCTATCACCAATTGCAGGTGTTGGAGCAAGTGATAAGTCAATTACTCCAAATGGGATTCCTAGTTTAGCAGCAAGCTTTCTGCCGACAAGCTCGCCGGTTGTAGTGATTTTGTAAGCGGTTTGTTTAATTTTATTAGATAAAACTCCTAAATCAGCTTTTTTATCCAAATCTGCAATTGCAGCTCTTACGACCCCAGGACCTGAAACCCCTATATTAAGTGCACATTCAGGTTCACCGTATCCGCAATATGCTCCTGCCATAAACGGATTATCACTGACAGAATTACAGAACACAACCAATTTTGCAGCTCCTAAACCGTCTTTGTCAGCTGTTAATTGTGCCGATTGTTTAATTATGTCAGACATTTTTAAAACAGCATCCATATTGATACCGGCTTTTGAAGTCGCTACATTTACGGATGAACAAAGTTTGTTTGTTGAAGCTAAAGCTTCCGGTATAGATTCTATTAGTGCCAAATCGCCTTTTGTAAAGCCTTTTTCTACAAGAGCTGAATATCCGCCGATAAAATCTATGCCAAGATTTGTTGCGCATTCGTCAAGTGTTTTTGCAATTTTTACGTAATCTTTCTGTTTGCAAGCTTCTCCAACAAGAGAAATTGGAGTTACTGCAATTCTTTTATTAACAATTGGAATTGAGTAATCATTTTCAATGTCATTTGCATAATTAACAAGGTTTTTTGCATATTTATCAAGTTTGAATTTGATATTGTCACAAACAGTATTTACATTTTCCGCTAAACAATCTCTTAAGCTAATTGTAAGCGTTACAGTTCTGATATCAAAATTGTAAAGCTTAATCATGTTTATTGTTTCTAGTATTAAATTCTCATCAAATATCGTCATAGTAATCAAATTATAACATATATTGTAAATAATTTGAACATTAAAATTGTGTTTTATATATAATGATACTAGTTATTTACTCATCGGAGGTATGAAAATGCTAGTAGTAATGAATAGCCACGCAACAGAAAAAGACATTAAGCGTGTAGAAATGTTTATTGAATCAAAGGGTTTTGAAGCGAGAGTTTCTCATGGAGAAGCCAGAACTGTTGTTCATGCTATCGGCGTAAAAGAAGTTGACCAAAGAGATTTTGAGTTGCTACAAGGTGTTGATGAAGTAATAAAACTCTCTACAAATTACAAACTTGCTGCACGTGCTTGTCAAGGCAAAGATACCATAATTGAAGTCAATGGTGTAAAATTTGGCGATAAATACACAGGACTTATCGCAGGACCTTGCACCGTTGAATCTTATGACCAGATGGATGCAACAGCGCAAGAACTTGCTGAATCCAATGTAAAGATTATAAGAGGTGGTGCATTTAAACCTAGAACAAGTCCTTATGCTTTCCAAGGGCTTGGGCTGGAAGGTTTGAAAATCATAAGAAGTGTTGCTGATAATCATGGTATGGCTGTAACTTCCGAAATTATGGAAGTTTCTCAGTTGGAAATGTTTGAAAAGTATGTAGATATCTTACAAGTCGGCGCAAGAAATATGCAAAATTTTAATTTGCTAAAAGAATTAGGACACGCACATAAACCTGTAATCTTGAAACGTGGTTTATCTTCCACTTATGAAGAATGGTTGATGTCTGCAGAATATATTATGGCAGGAGGCAACAATCAGGTTATTCTTTGTGAAAGAGGGATTAGAACATTTGAAAAATATACAAGAAATACACTTGATTTGACAGCTATTCCTGTAATCAAGAGATTAAGCCATTTGCCAATTATTGTTGACCCATCTCATGCTACCGGCTTGAGAGATAAGGTTGAGCCTATGTCAAGAGCTGCTGTTGCTGCCGGTTGTGATGGTTTGATAATTGAAGTTCATCACGATCCGGATAGAGCAGTTTGTGATGGTGCCCAATCCCTTTACCCTTGGCAGTATGATTTGTTGTATAAGCAGATTAAACAAATCGCACCAATTGTGGGAAAAGAAATTATTTAGAAGCGTGGATGCATAGAGGCTTGGCGGATTAGGCTAGAAAAAGTAGTATATCTAATAAACTAACCCCCACCCCTTGTGAGCACTACTACTGATTGTTTTAAAACAACTTGCCACTTTCAACTCCCAAAAGCCACCAATAGTGACGACATGCAAAATGTTGTCTACTAGTAAATTAGCCCCCTCCCTAGCCCTCCCCCGAGGAGAGGGGATGCGCCAAACCTGTAGGCTCATACTTCGAGGCGAAGCCGGTAGTTTTAATACAATCTTGTAATCTTGACCTAGCAGCCGACAGTTGTGTCTACGTACGTAGTACCGTAGCACACTATTTGCTGAGGGATTTGGAGATAATTATGTATAGGTTTACTAATAGAAATCCGAGGAACATGCCGGCGATTACATCGACCGGATAATGCACTCCGAGCCAAAGTCTTGAGATGCCAACCATAAATATCCAGCCACCAAAGAGTATTGTTAAAAAATATCTCCAGAAATCGGATTTTGCGTAATGCAAAACCAGATAGATTAAAATTCCGTAAAAACACATTGTTGTAGATGAATGCCCTGATGGAAAACTAAACCCTGGGTATACACAAGGTCTTTCTCTGCAAACAAAGTTTTTGATTAAATCAGTCACTACAAAACTTGCTTGGGTAAAAAATATTAACAAGAATGCTTTCATGTATCTTTTTTCTGAAACAAGAACACTTCCTGCTGCGATTTGAGGCCATAACATATTATAATCTCGCCCGAAAGATGAACAGAATTGCGGAATATAGCTCGGATAAGGTGAAAGAGCAAGACGAATTGAATGTAGAATATTACCATCAAATTCAGTAAGGTTTGGCATGTATAAAACCAAAATTGTTAACACAGTTACAACAATTAATGAAACAACTACATAATTCCAATTTAAAGCTAACCCGTATTCTTTGTTGCGACTCATTTTGCACCCTTCCTAAATTCCGCCTTTTAATTTTACAATTAGACTAAAAACTTTGTTAAATATAGCCATAACAAGCGGTGTTATTTCGCTTACGAAAACTGCAAAGAAAAATAAAGCTGCTGTAACTGCGATGAGTTTTTGGATATCAGAAAACATAAATACTTTGTTGTTTCTAAAATCTTCAATGCCCTTGTATTCATCTGTAAATGGCTTTACAGGAAGCTTTTCTTCGATTCTTTCTAAAACATTTGCAAATTTAACCTTGATTAAAGTGTTATAAGAATCAACATTCATCCACCAAAGCGTACAAACTGCAGTACCCATTAAAGAAAACACAAGTGTTGCAGAAATTTTATTTAGAAAAATAACATTTCCGGTATAAATTAAAGCAATAATAAGAACAAAAATTGATGCCATGTAAAATCTGTTTGTATTAAAGTTTCTATCAATAAAATTCTCTTTTTGTTCTGAATACATCTTGTATTCTCTAAGTATTAGCTCATCTCTATCCATTCTTATTCTATCCTTTCGTGAATTTATGCTTGCTCTCTTCTTTCTCTAACTTCATTCATTAAGCTTTCAAATTCTTTTTCATCAAGTGTTTCTTTTTCAAGAAGTGTTTTTGCAATGTGTTCCAACATATCTCTGTTGTCGCTTAATAGTTGCATAGCATGATCATATTGTTTATCAACAATCTTTTTAACTTCTTTGTCAATGTCGGCAGCGATTTCTTCTGAAAAATCTCTAGTGTTTCCAAAATTTCTGCCCATAAAAATATGTTCTTGTTCTTTGCCGTAAGCAAGATTACCCATTTTCTCACTCATACCGTAAGTTGTAACCATACTTCTTGCAAGATTAGAAACTTTTTCCAAGTCGTTTGAGGCACCTGTTGTTATATTGTCTTTTCCGTAAACAAGTTCTTCTGCTACTCTTCCGCCCAAAATCATTGCGATTCTATCAAGCAATTGGTTTTTACGCATAGTTAAATGGTCTTTTTCCGGAAGTGTAAGAGTTATACCTAAAGCCATACCTCTTGGAATAATTGAAACTTTGTGAAGCGGGTCGCAGTCTTTAAGAAGTTTTGCAAGAAGTGCGTGTCCAACTTCGTGGTAAGCTGTATTTTCTTTTTCTTCATCAGAAATAATTCTGCTTTTCTTTTCAGGACCTGCCATAACTTTATCAATAGCTTCTTCTAAATCAGGCATTTCGATTTCTGATTTATCGTGTCTTGCAGCCAATAAAGCAGCTTCATTTAATAAATTTTGTAAATCTGCACCGGTAAACCCTGGTGTGCGTTTTGCCAATGTTTTTAAATCAACCTCTTTTGCAAGCGGTTTATTTTTAGCATGAACATTCAAAATCTGTTCTCTACCCAATACATCAGGTTTGTTAATAACAATTTGTCTATCAAATCTTCCCGGACGCAATAAAGCATTATCTAAGATATCAGGTCTGTTTGTTGCAGCTAAGATAATGATATTTGTGTTTTCATCAAAACCGTCCATCTCAACAAGCAATTGGTTCAGAGTTTGTTCTCTTTCGTCGTGCCCACCGCCCATGCCGGCACCTCTTTGACGACCGACAGCATCGATTTCATCAATAAACACAATACAAGGTTGATGTTTTTTTGCTTGTTCAAACAAATCTCTAACACGAGAAGCACCAACACCGACAAACATTTCAACGAAATCTGAACCGCTAATAGAGAAGAACGGAACACCAGCTTCTCCGGCAACAGCTTTTGCCATTAATGTTTTACCTGTACCAGGGGAACCTACTAATAAAACTCCTTTAGGAATTTTAGCACCCAATTTTACGTATTTGTCAGAATGTTTAAGGAAATCAACGATTTCTTCAAGTTCTTTTTTCTCTTCATCAATACCTGCAACATCAGCAAAAGTTGTTTTAACTTTATTGTCCATAAGCATTTTTGCACGACTTTTGCCAAATGACATAGCTTGCGCTCCGCCTGCTTGGATTGATTTTATAATAAGCATAATGAAACCAAGAACTAACAAAATGGTTAAGAAAGAAGAACCTAAACCAAACATTGAACCGGATTCACTAGCTTTTTTAGCGCTAATTTCAACGTTATTATCTTCCAATTTATTAAGAATGTCGGAATTTTCAGGCAAAACAACTTTGTATTGGATTTTAGGAGTAGTTGCAACATCTCCAAACAAAGGATTTGATGTAGTTTTCTTTGCTTCCGGTTGTTTTACTGGAATGGCAATTAAAGAATCTTTACCCAAGTCGACATTTTTAATTTCTTTATTTTCAACTTTTTGTAAAAAATTTGTATATGATAGTTCTTCTGTACTTGAAGTAGGGCCTGCAAACAGCATTGACAAGAATGCCAAAACCATTATTCCTAATAGAATGTACATACCAACTGATTGATTTTTGTTCATATATTAAAAACTCCCTCTGTAATCTATTGCAATATTATACCATAAAAGTGGGAAGATGGGATAGGGGGTTAAGTCGCTAAGTCTTTAGGTCATTAAGGCGTTAGGTTCAATAATATTCGCTATCGCTCATAAATTTAACAAAACCGAACTATATAATTCTTTTAATACAAACTTAACGTCTTAACGACTTAAAGACCTAACAACATCTCTTCACATTTTTTAACAAAAAAGTCAATTTTTCCATCCCAAACGACTTTACATGTATAGGATATCTAATTATGAGCGCTACAAATTTTTTAAACAATTTTACAAATGGTTTTATGTTCGGAATGCTAAATAACAGCAATCCGTTTTTTGGCGCAGGTATGGGGAATTTTGGATGTTTTGGAGGGTTCGGCGGATTTGGTAATTTTGGTGGGTTTGGAAGTTGTTTCTCACCGCAACCGTTGTTTTTCAATGCGTGTAATTCATTCACACCATATACAGGCTGTTGTACAACACCTTTCCCTAATAAAACAAGTTTATTTATGGTACCTAATGTTATGTCAGGAGCTGGAGTAACTCAGCTTATGCCTGATATAAACCCACCGGCATTTAATTTTAATTTTGCCCCAACAAATTCCATTTCTTTTGGTGCTAATAATACCATGACAAACTTCTGGGGTAATACTAATTTTTTATCAACTCCATCAACTAATTTTGATTTTTCTCCCAAATTCAACTTTTTTGAGAATGCAGGCTGGCTAACAAATACTAAGACTGATTCTACTAATAAGTCTACAACAGAAATATCTTATGATGCGAAAGAGCTTAAACAAAAATGGAGTTCGAAAAAGAGTGGCTTGAGTGATGCTTTTTATAATAAAGTTGTTGATGTTGCAAAAAAAGTTAAATGTTCTCCTGACGATTTGATGGGTGTAATGTACTCAGAATGCAGACTGGATACCAAAGTACAAAACAAGAAAAGTAATGCAACCGGACTAATTCAATTTATGCCAAAAACAGCGGAAAACTTAGGAACATCAATTGATGCTTTGAAAAAAATGTCCGCAGAAGAACAAATGACGTACGTGGAGAAATTCCTTATTGCGAACAAAAAAGCCGCCGGATACAGTAGCAGTGATAGTATTGATGCCGGAACTTTGTATGCTCTTGTCTTCTTGCCGGCAAAAGCAAAGAATGATGTTTTATCAACCAAAAAAGACAAGTATTATGCCGGTAATTCGGGTTTAGATACGGACAAAGATGGAAAAATTACCAAAAACGAACTAGCTAGCAGAGTTCAAAGTTATTACGCATAAAAAAAAGCCGTTTCAATTGAGAACGGCTACCAGACTTGGGGAGGAGGTATGAAAAACCATTGAGGTTTTCCATATTATCTTTATCGGCATTATTCTCAATTTCTTTAGTTTTTTGTATCAAATCTCATACGTTCGGATGAGTATGAGTGTTATTGTATAAGTTAGTACCGCCCTTATTAGGGAGGTCGCAGCTGTTGGTGAAGTTATGCTGAACCTTACAGATGCGGGTGGGTTTGGATTAAGAGTAACTTTTAATAAGCCCCCACCCTTCCCTCTCTGTCACTAACGTGACATCTCTCC